>NZ_JAMHIU010000034.1:0-40682 GCF_023896895.1 Micromonospora sp. CPM1 | reverse complement strand
CCCACCCCCACCCCCACCTGACCACCGGCCCGGCCCCCCGTCCCGCCCAACCCCTCCCGTCGATCATGAGGTTGGCGGCGCGACACGCCGTCCCCGAGCCCGTCAACCTCATGATCGACGGGGCGCACGGAGCGCTTGGGGCGGCCGGCGCGGCAGGCGGGGTGCGCGGTGGGGTGGGAAGTGGGTCAGCTGGTGCGGTCGGCGATGTAGTCGCAGAGGGACTCCAGCGCGCGACGCGCCGGGCCCTCGGGGAGCGGGGCCAGCCGGGCCCGTGCGTCCTCGGCGTAGCTGCGTACCGTCTCCCGGGCCCGCTTGAGCGCCGGGGACTCCCGCAGCAGGCCCAGCGCCTCGGCGTGCAGCGCGTCGTCCACCAGCGGGCCGGTGGCCAGGATCTCGCGCAGCCGTACGCTCGCCGCGTCCGCGTCGTCGGAGGCCATCGCGTAGAGCACCGGCAGGGTGGGTACGCCCTCGCGCAAGTCGGTGCCGGGCGTCTTGCCGGACTGGACCGACTCGCTGGCGATGTCCAGCAGGTCGTCGGAGAGCTGGAACGCGACGCCGATGATCTCGCCGTACTCGGCCAGGGCCTCGACGTGCTCGGGCGACGCGCCGCCGAACATGCCGCCGAAGCGGGCCGACGTGGCGATCAGCGAGCCGGTCTTCTCGGCGATCACGTGCAGGTAGTGCGCGACCGGGTCGGTGTCGCGCGGGCCGACCGTCTCGGCGATCTGGCCGTGCACCAGGCGGGCGAACGTGCGCGCCTGGAGGCGTACCGCCTCGGGGCCCAGGTCGGCCGCGATGTCCGCGGCCCGGGCGAAGAGGTAGTCGCCGACCAGGATGGCGACCGAGTTGGTCCAGCGGGAGTTGGCGCTCGGGGCGCCACGCCGCACTGCGGCCTCGTCCATCACGTCGTCGTGGTAGAGCGTCGCCAGGTGGGTGAGCTCCATCACCACGGCGGCGGGTACGACCTGGTCGGCGTCCGGGTCGCCGAACTGCGCGCCGAGCGCCACCAGCAGCGGACGGAACCGCTTGCCGCCGGCCTCGACCAGGTGACGGGAAGCCTCGGTCACCAGCGGGTCGGCGCTCGCCACGCTCGCCCGCAGGCTCGCCTCGACCCGGTCGAGCACGCCCAGCACGGAGGCTTCGACGCGCGGGTCGGCGAGGTGCAGGCCGAGCGCGCCGAACTGACCTGAACGCTCGCCAGCCGGGTTCGCCACGTCCTCAACCATGCCACACCCGTTCGACCTGCTCGTCGACGGGGATACGGGCCGAGGGCCGGTACGCCACGGCGTACCGGCCCCCGGTGGGATCACGTCTGTCATCTGACGAATTCGGCGGCACCGGTGGTCAGGTCGAGCAGCGGGCCGGGCACCACGCCGAGGACCAGCGTGGCGAGCACGCCGATGACCAGCGCGGCCGAGGTGAGCGCGCCCGGCACGGTCACCGTCGGGGTGGACTCGCCCGGCTCGGACAGCCACATCATCACCACGACCCGCAGGTACGGGAAGGCCAGCACCATGCTGGTCAGCACGCCGGCGATCACCAGCCACGCCTGGTTCGCCTCCAGGGCCGGGCCGAAGACCGCGAACTTGCTGGTGAAGCCGCTGGTCAGCGGGATACCGGCGAAGGCCAGCAGGATGAACGTGAAGATCGCCGCGAAGAACGGCGAGCGGCGGCCCAGCCCGGCCCAGCGGGACAGGTGGGTGGCCTCCCCGTCGGCGTCGCGCACGAGCGTCACCACGGCGAACGCGGCGAGCACCGAGAAGCCGTACGCGGCCAGGTAGAACATGGTGCCGGAGAGCCCTTCACGGCTCGGCGCCAGCACACCGACGAGCAGGTAACCGGCGTTCGCGATCGACGAGTACGCCAGCAGGCGCTTGATGTCGGTCTGGGTGACCGCCAGCACCGCGCCGACCAGCATGGTCAGCACCGCGATCGCGCCGAGCACCGGGGTGAAGTCCCAGGAGGCCCCGGCGAACGCGACGTGGAAGACGCGCAGCAGAGCCCCGAACGCGGCGACCTTGGTGCAGGCCGCCATGAAGCCGGTGACCGGCGTCGGCGCGCCCTGGTAGACGTCCGGCGTCCAGACGTGGAACGGCGCGGCGGCGGCCTTGAACAGCAGGCCGATGGCGAGCAGCGCCATGCCGGCGAACAGCAGCACCGGGCTGGACGGCGACTCGGTGACCGCGGCGTGCACGGTGGCGAAGTCGACGCCGGCCGCGCGGCCCGGGATGCCGGAGGTGAAGCCGTAGATCAGGGCGACACCGAACAGGAAGAACGCCGAGGCGTACGCGCCGAGCATGAAGTACTTCAGCGCCGCCTCCTGGCTCAGCAGACGCCGGCGGCGGGCCAGCGCGCAGAGCAGGTAGAGCGGCAGCGAGAAGACCTCCAGCGCGACGAACATGGTCAGCAGGTCGTTCGCCGCCACGAAGATCAGCATGCCGCCGATCGCGAACGACATCAGCGGGTAGACCTCCGTGGCGCCACCGACGCCCTCGGCCTGCCGCCGGTCCTCCGCCGACTCGGCGGTGACAGCGGCGTGCGCCACGAACGCGCCGCCCCGCTCGACGGTGCGCTCGCCGACGAGCAGCAGCGCCATCACGGCGAGCACCAGGATGGCGCCCTGCAGGAACAGCGTCGGGCCGTCGATCGCGATGGCGCCGCCGATGGTGATCAGCCGGTCGTCGGCGTTCAGGATCACCATGACGATCGCGGCGAGCATCGCCACCAGGGCGAGCCCGAGCTGCACCGCGTTACGCAGGCGGCGCGGTACGAACGCCTCGACCAGGACCCCGAGCAGCGCCGCGCCCAGCATGATCAGGATCGGAGCGAGCGCCCCGTAGTCGATCGACGGCAGCCTCAGTTCACTCACTTCGCAGCCTCCTGGACGCTGCCGACCTCAGGGGCGGGATCGGACTTGCCGACGTCCTGCATGGTCGCCTGGACGGCGGGGTTGATGACATCGGTGACCGGCTTGGGATAGAAGCCGAGCAGCACGATCAGCGCGATCAGCGGCGCGACGACCACCTTCTCGCGCAGGGTGAGGTCGCGGCGCATGCCCTCGACCTCGGTCAGCGCCGGGTTCAGCGTGCCCTGCGTGGTGCGCTGCACCATCCACAGCACGTACGCCGCCGCCAGGATGATGCCGAGCGTGGCGATCACCGCGACCGGCTTGTTGACGGTGAACGTGCCGATCAGCACCAGGAACTCGGAGACGAACGGCGCGGTACCGGGCAGCGCGAGCGAGGCGAGACCGGCGAAGAAGAGCACACCGGCCAGCACCGGCACCAGCTTGCCGGCGCCGCCGAAGTCGCTGATCAGCGCCGAGCCGCGCCGGGCGATCAGCATGCCGACCACCAGGAACAGCAGGCCGGTGGCCAGTCCGTGGTTGAGCATGTAGAGCACCGCGCCGGTGCCGGCCTGGGTGGTGAACGCGAAGATGCCGACGCCGATGAACCCGAAGTGCGCGATCGAGGTGTACGACACCAGCCGCTTCAGGTCGTTCTGGCCGACCGCCAGCAGCGCCGCGTAGATGATGCCGATGACGCCCAGCGCGAGCGCCCACGGGGCGAACCACCGCGACGCCTCCGGGAACAGCGGGAGGCAGTAGCGCAGGATGCCGAACGTGCCGACCTTGTCCAGCACGCCGACCAGCAGCGCGGCGGCACCGGCCGGAGCCGCGCCACCGGCGTCCGGCAGCCAGGTGTGGAACGGGAAGAACGGCGCCTTGATCGCGAAGGCGACGAAGAAGCCGAGGAACAGCCAGCGGGCCGTGTCGGTGGCGAACTCGGCCTGGCTCAGCGCCTGCCAGTCGAAGGTCTTCCCGCCGACCACCCAGAGGCCGATCACCGCGGCCAGCATGAACAGACCGCCGACCAGCGAGTAGAGGAAGAACTTCACCGCCGCGTACTGCCGCTGGTGGCCGCCGTAGCTGCCGATCAGGAAGTACATCGGCACCAGCATGACCTCGAAGAACACGTAGAACAGGAAGACGTCGGCGGCGGCGAAGACGCCGATCATCGTGCACTCGAGGACGAGCAGCAGCGCGAAGTACGCGGGCACCGAGCGCTTCGACGCCTCGGCGTCGTGCCAGGACGCCAGGATCACCAGCGGCACCAGGATCGCGATCAGCATCAGCATGACCAGCGCGATGCCGTCCACCTCGAAGGTGAAGCTCACACCCCAGTTCGGGATCCACGGGTACGACTCGCGGAACTGGAACCGGTCACCGCCGGCGGAGAAGGCGAACCACATCACCACCGACAGCACCAGCACCAGCAGCGACCAGCCGAACGCGACCAGCTTGGCCAGGTCCGGGCGGCTGCGGGGCAGCAGTGCCACCACCAGGGCGCCGACCAGCGGCGCCACGGTCAGCACCGAGAGGAACGGGAAGTTGGACATTATTCGGCCTTACCTCCGTCGTGACTGCGTGGCCCGCCGGCGGGGGCGGCCGCGTTGAGGTCGATCACGCCAGCCACCCCGCCTGCACCGCCAGGAACGCCGCCACAACGAGCAGCGCGCCGGTCAGGATCGAGGTCGCGTACGACCGCACGAAGCCGGTCTGGAGGCGCCGGAGCCGGCCCGAGCCCCCGCCCACGGCGGCGGCCAGGCCGTTGACCAGCCCGTCGACGCCCCGGTTGTCGAGGAACACCAGCGCCCGGGTGAGGAAGATGCCCGGCTTCTCGAAGACCGCCTCGTTGAAGGCGTCCGTGTAGAGGTTCCGGCGCGCGGCGGTTACCACCACGCCGACCGGCTGCGGCTCGGTGGCCGTACCGGAGCGGAACAGGAACCAGGCCAGCCCGGCGCCCAGCACGGTGACCAGCAGCGACAGCGCGGTGAGCAGCCAGTGCGCCAGCACCGGCGCGTGCTCCCCGCTCTCGGCGCCGAGCCCGTTGGTGGCGGTGAGCCAGTCCGGCACGGAGGTGGCGAGCAGGAAGCCCGCGCCGACCGAGCCGATCGCCAGCAGGATCAGCGGAACGGTCATCAGCTTCGGCGACTCGTGCGGGTGCTCGATGTCCTCGGTCCAGCGCTTCGGGCCGTGGAACGTGAGCACGAACAGCCGCGTCATGTAGAACGCGGTGAGCCCGGCGCCGAGCAGCGCGGCCATGCCGAACAGCCAGGCCGTCCAGCCCTCCCGCTCGAACGCGGCCACGATGATCGGCTCCTTGGAGAAGTAGCCGGAGAACGGGAACATGCCGATGATGGCGAGCCAGCCCATCATGAACGTCAGCCAGGTGACCTTCATGTACTTGGACAGCCCGCCGAAGCGGCGGATGTCCACCTGGTCGTTCATGCCGTGCATGACCGAACCGGCGCCGAGGAACATGTTGGCCTTGAAGAAGCCGTGCGCCAGCAGGTGCACGATGGCCAGCGCGTACGCGGCGCCGCCGAGGCCGACGCCCAGGAACATGTAGCCGATCTGGCTCACCGTCGACCAGGCCAGCACGCGCTTGATGTCGTCCTTGGCCGCGCCGATGATGCAGCCCATCAGCAGCGTGAGCGCGCCGACGCTGACCACCACGAGCTGGAGCGTCTCGTTGGCCGAGAAGATCGCGTTGGAGCGGGCGATCAGGTAGACGCCCGCGGTGACCATGGTGGCCGCGTGGATGAGCGCGGACACCGGGGTCGGGCCCTCCATCGCGTCCGGCAACCACGCCTGGAGCGGGAACTGGCCGGACTTGCCGGCCGCGCCGAGCAGGAGCAGCAGGCCGAGCACCAGCACGGTGGTCGAGGTCAGCGAGCCGACCCCGTTGAACACCTCGTCGTACTGGGTGGTGCCGAGCATGGCGAACATGATGAAGATGCCGATGGCCAGGCCGGCGTCGCCGACCCGGTTCATCAGGAACGCCTTCTTGCCGGCGGTGGCCGCGCTGGGCCGGCCGTACCAGAAGGAGATCAGCAGGTACGACGCCAGGCCGACGCCCTCCCAGCCGAAGTAGAGCATCACGTAGTTGTTGCCGAGCACCAGCAGGAGCATGGCGGCGACGAACAGGTTGAAGTACGCGAAGAACAGCCGCCGGCCCGCGTCGTGCGCCATGTACTCCACGGCGTAGAGGTGGATCAGGAAGCCCACCCCGGTGATCAGCAGGACGAAGACCGCGGCCAGCGGGTCGAAGAGCAGACCGAAGTCCACCTTCAGGTTGCCGACCGCCATGAAGTCCCAGAGGCTCAGCTCGACCTGCTTGTTATCCAGCCCGCGGAGCTGGAAGAAGTAGGTGAGCCCGAGCACGAAGGCGGCGCCGATGGCGCCCACGCCCAGCCAGTGGCCCCAGCGGTCGGCCCGCCTGCCGAGCAGCAGCAGGATCGCCGCGCTGACCAGCGGGATCGCCACCAGCAGCCAGACACTGCCCAGCATCCCGTCCGCCGTGGCGAAGGTGACGGCTTCGGCTGGCTCAGACTGGGCGATCGTCAGAATCTGTTCCACCACGAGCCCCTCAGTACTTCAGCAGGTTGGCGTCGTCGACGCTGGCCGAGCGCCGGGTCCGGAAGATCGCCATGATGATCGCGAGCCCGACCACGACCTCGGCCGCCGCCACCACCATCACGAAGAACGCCATGATCTGGCCGTTCAGGTCGCCGTTGATCCGGCTGAACGTGACCAGGGTCAGGTTGGCCGCGTTGAGCATCAGCTCGATGCACATGAACAGCACGATCGCGTTGCGCCGGACCAGCACGCCCACGGCGCCGATGGTGAACAGCACCGCCGCGAGGATGAGGTAGTAGTCCGGGGTCACCGTGCCAGCCTTTCGTTCGCGACTGCGGGGCTCCGCTTCGCTGCACTCCTCGCGCTCACCGATCAGTCCCCTTCGGTGCGGTCTCCTCGGCCGTCAGCTCGCGCACCGGCATGATCTCCGGGATGCTGCGGTCGGTCAGCCGGCCGTCGGGCAGACGGGCCGGGGTGGCCACCGAGGAGGACGTGGCGTAGACACCCGGGCCGGGCTTCGGTCCGGGGTAGTTGCCGGGGCGGAACCGCGCCTTCATGGTGGCGATCTGGTCCATCCGGTCCGCCTTGCGCCGCTCCACGTGCGCCAGCACCATCGCGCCGACGGCGGCGGTGATCAGCAGCGCCGAGGTCAGCTCGAAGGCGAAGACGTACTTGGTGAACAGCAGCCGGGCGATGCCCTGGACGTTGCCCTCGCCGTTGGCCTGGTCGAGCCCGACCGCCTGGACGCCGTCGAGCGCGCGGTAGAGGCCGGTGCCCACCAGGCCGGCGAAGCCGAGCCCGAGGACCACGGCGGCGACCCGCTGGCCGCGCAGCGTCTCGATGAGCGAGTCGGACGCGTCCCGGCCGACCAGCATCAGCACGAACAGGAACAGCATCATGATCGCGCCGGTGTAGACGATGATCTGCACCATGCCGATGAACGGCCCGGCCTGGAGCACGTAGAACACGCCCAGGCAGAGCATGGTCAGCACCAGCCAGAGCGCGGAGTGGACCGCGTTGCGGGCCCACACCATGCCGACCGCCCCGAGCAGGGCCAGCGGGGCGAGGATCCAGAAGGTGACCTCCTCACCCCCGGACACCTGTCCCGCCGCGGCGAGCACCGTTGCCGAGGTCATGCCTTGCCTCCCTTGCCCGCCGCGGCGGCGGACCGCTGCTCGGCCTGCTCGGCGCCGGGGAAGGTCACGCCCGGGTGCTCCTCCACGTGGTACCCGCCGGGGCCCATCGGCGAGCGCTCGGCGCCGGCCGAGGTGCCCGGGTTGGTGAGCGCGCCGACGTAGTAGTCCTTCTCGCTGTCGCCCAGCCGCATCGGGTGCGGCGGCTGCTCCATGCCTTCGAGCAGCGGCGCGAGCAGCTGCTCCTTGGTGAAGATCAGGTCCTGCCGGTTGTCCCGGGCCAGCTCGTACTCGTTGCTCATGGTGAGCGAACGGGTCGGGCAGGCCTCGATGCACAGCCCGCAGAAGATGCACCGGGCATAGTTGATCTGGTAGGTGCTGGCGTACCGCTCACCCGGGGAGAAGCGCTGCTCCTCGGTGTTGTCGCCACCCTCCACGTAGATCGCGTCGGCCGGGCAGGCCCAGGCGCACAGCTCGCAGCCGATGCACTTCTCCAGCCCGTCCGGGTGCCGGTTGAGGATGTGCCGCCCGTGGTAGCGCGGCGCCGAGACCGGCGGCTTGAACGGGTAGTCGGTGGTGACGACCTTCTTGAACATGTGCGAGAAGGTGACACCGAAGCCCTTGAACGTTCCGGTGATCGCGCCCACGTCACACCTCCCTGGAGTCCGGGCCGGCGACCACGTTGGCCGGCTCCCGCTCGGCGAGCACGCGCTTCGTACGCGGGCTCGGCGGAACCTGAAGATCCATCGGCGGCAGCGGGAAGCTGCCGTACGGCCGGGTGTCCGCCTGCTCCTGGAGCGACGGCTTCGGCTCCTTCTTCCGCGACGGCCAGAAGAGCGTGGCCAGCAGCAGCACGCCCGCGCCGACGGCGGTGACGAGCAGCCGGTCCCGGGTCTGCCAGTCCTCGATCGAGCGCAGCCCGGCGAGCACCATGATCCAGACCAGGTTCAGCGGCAGCAGCACCTTCCAGCCGAACCGCATGAACTGGTCGTAGCGGAGCCGGGGCAGCGTGCCGCGCAGCCAGACGAAGACGAACACCAGCATGATGACCTTGCCGAAGAACCACAGCATCGGCCACCAGCCCTCGTTGGCGCCCGACCAGATCGTGATCGGCCACGGGGCGTGCCAGCCGCCGAGGAACAGCGTCACGGTGAACGCCGACATGGTCACCATCGCGACGTACTCGCTGAGCATGAACAGCGCGAACTTCAGCGAGCTGTACTCGGTCTGGAAACCGGCCACCAGCTCCGACTCCGCCTCGGGCAGGTCGAACGGCGCCCGGTTCGTCTCACCGACGATGGCGATGAAGAACATGATGAAGCTGGGCAGCAGCAGGATCGCGTACCAGCCGGGGGCGGCGAGGTCGAAGCCGCCGATGCTCAGCCGGGTGCCGTCGCCCTGCGCGGCGACGATCCCGCTCGTCGACATGGTGCCCGCAGTCATGAACACCGCGACCACGCTCAGGCCCATGGTGACCTCGTACGAGACCAGCTGGGCCGCCGAGCGCAGACCGCCGAGCAGCGGGTAGGTGGAGCCGCTGGCCCAGCCGCCGAGCACGATGCCGTACACGGCGAGCGAGGAGAAGGCCAGCACCACCAGCACCGCCACCGACACGTCGGTGACCTGGAGCGGCGTGCGGTGCCCGAAGATGCTCACCATCGGCCCGAACGGGATCACCGACAGCGCGGTGACCGCGCAGACCACCGAGATCACCGGGGCGAAGAAGTAGACGACCTTGTCGGCCTTGCGCGGGAGGATGTCCTCCTTGAAGGCCAGCTTCACGCCGTCGGCGAGCGTCTGGAGCAGACCGAACGGGCCGGCCTGGTTGGGGCCGGGCCGCACCGCCATGCGGCCGACGACCCGGCGCTCGAACCAGACGCCGAGCAGCGTGGCGGCGACGGCGACGACGAACGCGAACAGGATCTTGCCGAGGACCAGCCACCACGGGTCCTTGCCGAAGTCGGCAAGCGTCGGGTCCTGCGCCGCGAGGATGACGGGGTTCACTGCACCCACCTTTCGTTCCCGACTGCGGAGACGCTCACCACGTCACCGGACGTCGCGCCGAGGCCGCGCCGCACGGTGGAGCCGGGTGAGTTGGTCGGCAGCCAGACGACGCCGTCGGGCATCTCGGTGATCGCCGCCGGCAGCGTGATCGCGCCGCGGTCGGTGCCCACCGTGACCGGGTCACCGTCGGCGACGCCCAGCGCCTCGGCGGTGCCCTTGCCCAGCCGGACCACCGGCGGGCGGGCGGTGCCGGCGAGGTGCTCGTCGCCGTCGGTGAGGCTGCCCAGGTCGATCAGCTGGTGCCAGGTGGCGAGCACCGCCTCGCCCGGTCCCGGCTGCCGCACGGCGGCCGGCTCGACCGAGGGCGCCGACGGCCGCTCGACCCGGGTGCGCGGCAGCGCGCCCAGCTCGCGGCGGATGGCTGGCACGTCGCCGGTGCCGAGCCGCACGTCGAGCTGCGCGGCGAGCGCGTCGAGGATGCGGGCGTCGGTCATCGCGCCGGTGTCCAGCACCTTCTCGAACGTGCGCAGCCGGCCCTCCCAGTCCAGGAAGCTACCGGCCTTCTCGACCACCGGCGCGACCGGCAGGACCACGTCGGCGCGGCGGGACACCGCGCTCATCCGCAGTTCCAGGCTGACCAGGAACGGCACCGCGTCCAGTGCGGACTCGGCCAGGCGCGGGTCGGCCAGGTCGGCCGGGTCGACGCCGGCCACCACCAGGGCGCCCAGCTTGCCGTTCGCGGCGGCGGTGAGGATGCCGTCGGTGTCGCGGCCGGCCTGGCTGGGGATCACCCCGGCCGGGATGTCCCACGCCTCGCCCAGCTCCGCGCGCGCGGCCGGCTCGGTGACGACCCGGCCGCCGGGGAGCAGGTTGGGCAGGCAGCCCGCGTCGACGGCGCCGCGGTCACCCGCGCGCCGCGGCACCCAGACCAGCCGGGCACCGGTACGCCGGGCGACGTCCGCCGCCGCCGACAGGCCGCCCGGCACCTCGGCCAGGCGCTCGCCGACGATCAGGATCGCGCCGGGCCGGCCCAGCGCCTCGGCCACCGTGGCGTGCTCGGCCAGCACGCCGGCTTCCTCGCCGGGCACCACCCGGGCGAGCTTCGCCCCGAGCTTCTCCAGGCCGCGGGTCGCGAACGGCGCGATCGCGTACACCGTGAGCTTCTTCTTCAGGTACGCCTTGCGCAGCCGCAGGAAGAGGATCGGGCACTCCTCCTCCGGCTCCAGGCCGACCAGCACCACGGCGGGCGCGTTCTCCACGTCCGTGTAGGTCACGTCGGTGACCCCGGCGACGCTGCTGGCCAGGAAGTCGGCCTCCTCGCGGGAGACCGGGCGGGCCCGGAAGTCGATGTCGTTGGTGTGCAGCGCGATGCGGGCGAACTTCGCGTACGCGTAGGCGTCCTCGACGGTGAGCCGGCCGCCGGTCAGCACCGCCGTGCCGGTCGCGCCGTCGCGGGCCGCGCGCAGCCCCTCGGCGGCCCGGGTGAGCGCCTCGCTCCAGGACGCCTCGCGCAGCTCACCGGTCTTCTCGTCGCGCACCATCGGGGTGCTGATCCGGTCGAACGCGCGGGTGTACTGGAAGCCCCAGCGGCCCTTGTCGCAGTTCCACTCCTCGTTCACCGCCGGGTCGTCGCCGGCCAGCCGGCGCAGGACCTTGCCGCGCCGCCAGTCGGTGCGCTGGGCGCAGCCGGCCGAGCAGTGCTCGCAGACGCTGGGCGTGGAGACCAGGTCGAACGGGCGGGCCCGGAACCGGTACTGGGAACCGGTCAGCGCGCCCACCGGGCAGATCTGCACGGTGTTGCCGGAGAAGTACGAGTTGAACGGGACGTCACCGGCGTCGCCGTCCTCGCCGTACTCCTCGTCCCGGTAGATGTTGATCTCCTCGTGCGAGGAGCGTCCCATCAGGTCGATGAACTTGTCCCCGGCGATCTCCTCGGAGAACCGGGTGCACCGCTGGCAGAGCACGCAGCGCTCGCGGTCGAGCAGCACCTGGGTGCTGATCGGCAGCGGCTTCGGGTACTCCCGCTTGTGCTCGTGGAACCGCGAGTCCGTCCGGCCGGTGGACATCGCCTGGTTCTGCAGCGGGCACTCGCCGCCCTTGTCGCACATCGGGCAGTCCAGGGGGTGGTTGAGGAGCAGCAGCTCCATCACCCCCTCCTGGGCCTTCTTGGCGACCGGGGAGGTGAGCTGCGTCCGCACCACCATGCCGTCGGCGACGGTCTGCGTGCAGGAGGCGACCGGCTTGCGCTGGCCCTCCACCTCCACCAGGCACTGCCGGCAGGCGCCGGCCGGGGCCAGCAGCGGGTGGTCGCAGAAGCGCGGGATCTCGGTGCCGAGCTGCTCGGCGACGCGGATCAGCAGCGCGCCCTTCGGCGCGGTGACCTCGACGCCGTCGATGGTCAGCGTGACGGTCTCGGTCTGCTTGGCTACGTCGGTCATCAGCGCCGCCTTCCATTCGCGACTGCGGGACTCGCAAGCTCGTTCCTCGCGCTCATCAGTGAGCTCCCACCAGCTGCTTGTCCGACAGCTTCGGCGCGGTACGTCCCTCGATGTAGTCGAGGTAGTCCTGCTTGAAGTACTTCAGCGACGAGGTCACCGAGCTGGTCGCGCCGTCACCCAGACCGCAGAACGAGCGGCCGAGGATGTTGTCGCAGGTGTCGAGCAGGGTGTCCAGGTCCTCGTGGGTGCCCTGGCCGGCCAGGATGCGCCGGTAGACCCGGACCATCCAGTAGTTGCCCTCCCGGCACGGGGTGCACTTGCCGCACGACTCGTGGTGGTAGAACTCCAGCCACCGGTAGGTCGCGTACACCGGGCAGTCCTGGTCGGAGAAGATCTGCGTGGCGGTGGTGCCCAGGATCGAGCCGGCCGCCGCCACCCCCTCGAAGTCCAGCGGCACGTCCAGGTGCTCGGCGGTCAGCAGCGGCGTCGACGAGCCACCCGGGGTCCAGAACTTCAGGTTGTGCCCGGGCTTCATGCCGCCGGCCAGCTCGATCAGCTCGCGCAGCGTGATGCCCATCGAGCACTCGTACTGGCCCGGGTTGGCGATCCGGCCGGACAGCGAGTAGATCATCGGGCCGGACGACTTCTCCGTGCCCATCGTCTTCCACCAGTCCGCGCCACCGAGCACGATGTACGGCACGCTGGCGATGGTGCCGACGTTGTTGACCACTGTCGGGCTGGCGTACAGGCCGTGGGTCGCCGGGAACGGCGGGCGCAGCCGGGGCTGGCCGCGGAAGCCCTCCAGCGAGTCCAGCAGCGCGGTCTCCTCACCGCAGATGTACGCCCCGGCGCCCGAGTGCACCACCAGGTCCAGGTCGAAGCCCGAACCGAGGACGTTGCGGCCGAGATAACCCTTGGCGTACGCCTCGTCGACCGCGCTGCGCAGCCGCCGGGCGGCGTGCACGGCCTCACCGCGGATGTAGATGTACGCCCGGTTGGCCCGGATCGCGTACGAGGCGATGATGACGCCCTCGACCAGCGAGTGCGGGTCGTGGGTCATCAGCGGCAGGTCCTTGCAGGTGCCCGGCTCGCCCTCGTCGGCGTTCACCACGAGGTAGTGCGGCTTGCCGTCGCCCTGCGGGATGAACCCCCACTTGAGACCGGTCGGGAAGCCCGCGCCGCCCCGGCCGCGCAGTCCGGAGTCCTTGATCAGCTGGATCAGGTCGTCCGGGTGCGCCTTGAGCGCCTTGCGCAGGGCGGCGTAGCCGTCCAGCTTCTCGTAGGTGCCGAGCCGCCACGCGTCCGGCGAGAGCCAGCGCTTGGTGAGCACCGGCGTGAGCTTGGCCAGCGTCTCCGGCCGAGGAGTGGTCACTTCCGGACCCCCGTTCCGCTCGCGTCCGCCGGGTCGCCGCCGTCCGCGCCCGTACCGGATTCCGCTTCCTTGAGGTTGCGCTCCTGCGCGCCGGCCGCATCGCCGGCGGGCTTGCCGTCGCCGGCCGGCGGGTTCGCCGCCGCGCCGGCCGCCTCGGCCGCCCGCGCGTCGCGCGGCGCCGGGGCCGGGCCGTCCACCGGCATCTTCGTGCCGGGCGCGTCGGGCACCGGGGTGCTCGCGTCCGGCTGCCGGGTCTCGGCGGTACGCACCTGCGGCGACTTGGCGTCCGGCGCCTTCACGTCCGGCGCGGTGCTGCCGGTGGCCGCCTCCGGCTTGGCCGGCTCGACTGCCTTGGCCGGCTCGGGTGCGGGGGCCGGCTTCGCGGCCTCGGCCTTCGCCTTCTCCTCGGCGGCGGCCCGGTCGGCCTCGGCCTTGCTGCGGATCGGCGTCTTCGGGTCGAAGCCCGGCACCGAGACGCCGTGCTGCTCGGCCAGGCGCAGGCCGCGCAGGCTGGGCTCGCCCGGCCCGCCGTCGGCCACCGCGCCGTCGCGCTCGTCGGCGAAACCGGCGAGCTGGACCGCCATCTCCTTGAGCGTGCAGAGCCGCGCCCCGCGGGTCGGCATCGGCCGGCCGCCGGCGCGCAGCTCCTCGACCACGTCGAGCGCGGCCTGCGGCTCCACGTTGTCGAAGAAGTCGTAGTTGACGGTCATCACCGGGCCGTAGTCGCACGCCGCCAGGCACTCGGCGTGCTCCAGGGTGATCTTCCCGTCGGCGGTGGTCTCCTCGTGCCCGACGCCGAGGTGCTCGGCGAGGGTGTCGTAGACCTTCTGCCCGCCGAGCACGTCGCACATCGTGTTGGTGCAGACGCTCACCAGGTAGTCACCGGTGGGCTTGCGCTTGTACATGGTGTAGAAGGTGGCGACGGCGCCGACCTGGGCCTTGTTCAGCCCGAGCACCTCGGCGCAGAACTCGACACCGGCCGGGGAGACGTAGCCCTCCTCGGACTGGACCAGGTGCAGCAGCGGCAGCAGCGCCGAGCGGGACCGGTCCGCCGGGTACCGGGCGATGATCTCCCGCGCCCGGACGCGAGTCGTTTCGGAAAAGCTCATCGGTCACAACCACCCATCACGGGGTCCAGCGAGGCGCCGCCGGCGATCACGTCGGCGATCAGGCCGCCCTCGGCCATCGCCGGGAGGGCCTGGAGGTTGACGAAGCTCGGTTCCCGGTAGTGCACCCGGTAGGGCCGGGTGCCGCCGTCGGACACCGCGTGCACGCCCAGCTCGCCGCGGGGTGACTCGATGCCGACGTACACCTGGCCCGGCGGAACCCGGAAGCCTTCGGTGACGAGCTTGAAGTGGTGGATCAGCGACTCCATCGACTGACCCATGATCTTGGCGACGTGCTCCAGCGAGTTGCCCATGCCGTCCACGCCGATGGCGAGCTGCGCCGGCCAGGCGATCTTCTTGTCGGAGACCATCACCGGGCCGGGCTTCAGGCGGTCCAGCGCCTGCTCGATCAGTTTCAGCGACTCGCGGATCTCCGCCACCCGCACCAGGTAGCGGCCCCACACGTCACCGTCGGTGTGCGTCGGCACGTCGAACTCGTACGTCTCGTAACCGCAGTACGGCATCGTCTTGCGCAGGTCCCAGGCGAGGCCCGCGGACCGCAGCACCGGGCCGGTGACGCCGAGCGCCATGCAGGCGGTCACGTCGAGCACCGCCACGTGCTGCGTACGCTCCAGCCAGATCGGCTGGCCCGACAGCAGGTTCTCGTACTCCTTGAGCCGCTTCGGCATCAGCTGGAGGAAGTCGCGGATCTTGCGGATCGCGTCGTCCGGCACGTCCTGCGCCACGCCGCCCGGCCGCACGTACGCGTGGTTCATCCGCAGGCCGGTGATGGTCTCGAAGATGTCGAGGACGTACTCCCGCTCGCGGAAGCCGTACAGCATCATGTTGATCGCGCCCAGCTCCATGGCGGTGGTCGCCAGCCAGACCAGGTGCGACGAGACGCGGTTGAGCTCCATCATCAGCACTCGGATGGTGGTGGCCCGCTCGGTGATGTCGTCGGTGATGCCGAGCAGCTTCTCCACCGCGAGCGCGTACGCCGTCTCGTTGAACAGCGGCGAGAGGTAGTCCATCCGGGTCACGAACGTCGAGCCCTGGACCCAGTTGCGGTACTCCAGGTTCTTCTCGATGCCGGTGTGCAGGTAGCCGACGACCGAGCGGGCCTCGCGGACCGTCTCGCCCTCCAGCTCCAGGACCAGCCGGAGCACGCCGTGGGTGGACGGGTGCTGCGGACCCATGTTGACGACGATCCGCTCGTCGTTGATCGGGTCCGTGCCGGAGACGACCTCGTCCCAGTCCCCGCCGGTGACGGTGAAGACCTTGCCCTCGGTCGTCTCGCGCTCGGTCGCGTAGTTCGACGTGGTCACAGTGCCAACCCTCCGTTCGCGACTGCGGGGCTCCGCTTCGCTGCACTCCTCGCGCTCACTGGTACGACCGCCGCTTGTCCGGCGGGGGGATCTCCGCACCCTTGTACTCGACGGGGACGCCGCCCAGCGGGTAGTCCTTGCGCTGCGGGTGCCCCTCCCAGTCGTCCGGCATGAGGATCCGGGTCAGGGCGGGGTGGCCGTCGAAGACGACGCCGAACATGTCGTACGTCTCCCGCTCCTGCCAGTCGGCGGTCGGGTAGACGGCGGTGACGCTCGGGACGTGCGGCTCCTCGGCGGAGACCGCCACCTCCAGCCGGACCATGCGCCGGTAGGTCATCGAGGTGAGCTGGTAGACCACGTGCAGGCGGCGCTCCGCGCCCAGGTAGTCCACCCCGGACACCGACGAGAGCAGCTCGAAGCGCAGCGCGAGGTCGTCGCGCATCACCTGGCAGACCTCGGCGATCCGCTCCGGGCGGACGTGCAGGGTCAGCTCGCCCCGGTCGACCACGACCTTCTCGATCGCGTCGCCGAAGTCCGGGTACGCCTCCTCCAGCGCGTCCCGCACCTCGTCGAAGTAGCTCCCGTACGGCCGGGCCGCCTCCTCGATCGGCTTGCGCTGGCGGACCAGGCCGCCGTAGCCGGAGACGTCACCGGTGCCCTGGTTGCCGAACATGCCCCGGCCGGCCGGGCTGGCCGGCGGGTACTCCGCCGGGGCGGTGGAGCTGGCACCGGCCGGGGTGGTGGGTACCGGCACCCCGCCGTCGTTGTTCTTGTCGTTCGGTGCGGTCATTTCGGGCCCCTATGCGACGCCTGAAGGTGGTTCTGCGCCTTCATCCAGTTCTCGATCCGAAGCTGCTCCTCGCGCCCCTCGCGGACGGCCTTCGTCCACTCGGCACGGCGGGCCTTGTCGCTGCGGTACGACGAGGGCATCGAGCCGTACGGCACCACCGGCACGTCACCGCGCGCCTGGCGGGCCTCCAGCATCTTGCGGCCGTTCGGGCCCAGCGGCTCGTGCATGATCTTCTCGCGCAGCTTGAGCACCGCGTCGATGAGCATCTCCGGCCGGGGCGGGCAGCCGGGGAGGTACATGTCGACCGGGACGACGTGGTCGACGCCCTGCACGATGGCGTAGTTGTTGAACATGCCGCCGCTGCTGGCGCAGACGCCCATCGAGATGACCCAGCGGGGCTCGGCCATCTGGTCGTAGATCTGGCGCAGGACCGGGGCCATCTTCTGGCTCACCCGGCCGGCCACGATCATCAGGTCCGCCTGGCGGGGCGAGGCGCGGAAGACCTCCATGCCCCAGCGGCCCATGTCGTAGTGCGGGCCGCCCGCCGCCATCATCTCGATGGCGCAGCAGGCCAGACCGAACGTGGCGCCCCAGACCGAGGTCTTCCGCGTCCAGTTGACCAGCTTCTCGACGCTGGTGAGCAGGACGCCGGAGGGGAGCTTCTCCTCGATGCCCATCTGCTACCTCCTCAGTCCCAGTCCAGGCCGCCGCGCCGCCAGACGTAGGCGTATGCGACGAAGACCGCGACGATGAACAGGACCATCTCCACGAAGCCGAAGATCGGCAGGGCGTCGAAGGAGACCGCCCAGGGGTAGAGGAAGATGATCTCGATGTCGAAGACGATGAAGAGCATCGCCGTCAGGTAGAACTTGATCGGGAACCGGCCGCCGCCGACGGGCTGCGGGCTCGGCTCGATGCCACACTCGTACGCCTCGAGCTTGGCCTTGTTGAGACGCCGCGGGCCGGCGAGTCGGGCAGCGGCCACGGAGAACAGCGCGAACGCCGCAGCGAGGGCGAACAGCCCGATGATGGGTGCGTAAGGAGAGAGCGTCATCGTTGTCCCCTGCTCGTCCTTCCCTGACCTCGGTGGTTGGCCAAAATCACACTATTCACGTCCCTCACGACCTCGGTCGGCGGGGTCGATCTATGTCCGGCTCGTGGGCGTCGGGCCCCGGGCCGGTCGTCTCCTACACGGCCGGGGCCACCTTCGTCATCGCGTTGATGACCCGGTCCATCGCGTCCCCGCCGCGCGGGTCGGTCAGGTTGGCCAGCAGCTTGAGCACGAAGCGCATGAGCATCGGGTGCGGCATGCCGTGCTTGGTCGCCATCCGCATGATCTCGGGCCGGCCGATGAGCTTCACGAAGACGCCGCCGAGCCGGTAGTAGCCGCCGAAGCGGGCCTTCAGCTCCTGCGGGTACGCCATCAGCGCCCGCTCCCGTTCCGCGCCGGCCGGGCGGGCGAGCGCCTGCACCACGACCTCCGCGGCCATCTCGCCGGACTCCATCGCGTACGCGATGCCCTCGCCGTTGAAGGGGTTGACCATGCCGCCGGAGTCGCCGACGAGCAGGGCGCCGCGGGTGTAGTGCGGTACCCGGTTGAAGCCCATCGGCAGCGCGGCGCCGAGGATCGGACCCTCCGCGTTGGACTCGTCGGTCATCCCCCAGTCCTCGGGGGTGTTCGCGAGCCAGTCGGTGAGCAGCTTGCGGTAGTTCGTCTTGCCGAACGCCGAGGAGGAGTTGAGCACGCCCAGGCCGACGTTCACCCGGCCGTCGCCGAGGCCGAAGATCCAGCCGTAGCCGGGCAGCAGCGCGTCGCTGCCCTTGGCCCGCAGCTCCAGCCAGGACTCCAGGTAGTCGTCGTCGTGCTTGGCGGCCGAACGGTAGTAGCGGCGGACGGCCACGCCGATCGGGCGGTCCTCCCGCTTGGCCAACCCGAGGGCGAGCGGGAAGCGGCCGGAGACACCGTCGGCGGCGACCACGAGCGGCGCGTGGAACGTGGCGGGTTCCTTGTCCGGGCCGACCTCGGCCTGCACGCCGATCACCCGGTCGTCGGCGCCGAGCACCGGCCCGAGGACGTTGACGCTGGTCTGGAGCTTCGCCCCGGCGGCGACCGCGCGCTGGGCGAGCAGGTCGTCGAAGTCGAGCCGGGTGCGCACCAGGCCGTAGTTGGGGAAGCTGGCCAGGTCGGGCCAGTCCAGCTCCAGGCGTACTCCGCCGCCGATCACCCGTAGGCCCTTGTTGTGCAGCCAGCCCGCCTCGGGCGAGGTGTCCACGCCCATCCGGATCAGCTGCCGCACGGCGCGGGGCGTGAGCCCGTCACCGCAGACCTTCTCCCGGGGAAATTCCGTCTTCTCCAGCAGCAGCACGCGTACGCCGTGCCGCGCCAGGTGGTACGCCGTGGCCGATCCTCCGGGACCGGCGCCCACGACGATGACGTCGGCGTCGTTCTCCACCGCGGTCATCCGCGCCTCCTCCCGCATGCTCGTGAAATGCTTCACAAGCCGATCCGGTTGGAGTCTATGACCGGCGTTACACCAGTACGCGCTGAGGGGGGCCTAACTTCGCGGAAACGCGCCGGTAAGAGCGTCGAGACCGGTCACGGGCGCGCCTGCGCGGCCGGTCCGAGCCCGGCGTCGAGCCGGATGGTCTCGGGCAGGTGGTCGCGCAACGCGCCGCCGGCGGCCCGGTCCAGCGCGGCGAGCACCTCGGCGACGACCTGCCGGACATCTGCGGGATCCGCGCCGGCCAGCTCGCGGAGCTGCGCGATCAGCTCGGCGGCGTCGTCGTCGGTGGCGGCCTGGTCTGGTCCCGTCATGGGGGCGAGCCTACGGGACAAAGTAGACCAGAACCGGATATTCACGAAATGACCAGCGTCTGCTGGCCGGACGGTCAGTTTCGGACGGCCCGGTGCAACGCCACGACGCCGCCGGTCAGGTTGCGCCACGCCACCCGTCCCCAGCCGGCCGCGCCGATCCGCGCGGCCAGCGCCGCCTGGTCCGGCCAGGCCCGGATCGACTCCGCCAGGTAGACGTAGGCGTCCGGGTTGCTGGACACCGCGCGGGCCACCGCCGGCAACGACCGCATCAGGTACGACAGGTAGACGGTGCGGAACGCCGGGTTCACCGGAGTGCTGAACTCGCACACCACCAGCCGCCCGCCCGGCCGGGTCACCCGGGCCAGCTCGGCCAGCGCCGCGTCGGTGTCGTTGACGTTGCGCAGCGCGAAGGAGATGGTCACCGCGTCGAAGCTGGCGTCGGCGAACGGCAGTCGCAGCGCGTCCCCGGCCAGCAGCGGCACCGACGGGCGGGTGCGCTTGCCGGCGTACAGCATGCCCAGCGACAGGTCCGCGCCGACCGCGTACGCCCCGGAGTGGGCCAGTTCCTCGGTCGACACACCGGTGCCGGCGCCCACGTCCAGCACCCGCTCGCCCGGGCGCAGCCCGAGCGCCGCCCGGGTGGCCCGCCGCCACGACCGGTCCTGCCCGAACGAGAGCACGGTGTTCGTCAGGTCGTAGCGGGCCGCGACACCGTCGAACATCGCGGCGACCTCGTGCGGCTGCTTGTCCAGGCTGGCGCGCTGGCCCTGCGGGGTACGGCTCACCCCTCCACTCTGCCAGCCGCGCCGCCCTCGCCTCCCCCCGGGTACGCGGCCGTTGTTCCCATCGATCCCGGCAGACGGCAGGGGCGGGATGGTCACCCATCCCGCCCCTGCCGCGGTGCGTTATGTGAACGGCCCTCATGGGCCGATGGAGGACGACGGTCCGACGGACGCCGCAAGCGTAATGGCGTCGTCGGCTCACCGGGCCGTGCTCGACCGGGTCGCCGCCGACCTGTTACCTGCCTGCTCGCGGCCCGGATCGGTGGTGTCGCGCGGGCAGGCTAGCCGCCGGTGATCACGCAGGTGAAGACCCCTGGCGCAAGCTTCACCGGAAACGGGCGGAGCTCCGGCCGCACGACGAACGCCGACCGGCCGAACGGCGGAACCGGGTCAGTTGACCTCGACCAGCGGCAGCGACTTCCCGGCGCCGCCGCCGGGCAGCGCGATCGACGAGAAGTGCGAGACCACCCGGTCGTCGCTCGGGTCGTCGGCGGGCGTGTGGTGCACCGCGAGCCGGTTGTAGAGCGTGTCCCGCTGGGCCGGGATCCGGTCGGCCGACCGGATCATGCCGATCAGCTCGTGCAGGTTGGACCGGTGCCGGGCGCCGGCCGAGGAGATGACGTTCTCCTCCAGCATGATCGAGCCGAGGTCGTCCACGCCCATGTGCAACGCGAGCTGCCCGACGTCCTTGCCGGTGGTCAGCCAGGACGCCTGCAGGTGCGGCACCGTCTCGAAGAACAGCCGGGCCACCGCGACCAGGCGCAGGTACTCCAGCGTGGTCGCCTGGGTGCGGCCCTTGAGGTGGTTGTTCTCCGGCTGGTACGTCCACGGGATGAAGGCCCGGAAACCGCCGGTGCGGTCCTGCACGTCGCGGATCATCCGCAGGTGCTCGATGCGCTCGGCGTTGGTCTCGCCGGTGCCCATCATCATGGTGGCGGTCGACTCCAGGCCCTGCCGGTGCGCCAGCTCCATGACCTCCAGCCAGCGGGCGCCGGACTCCTTCAGCGGCGCGATCGCCTTGCGCGGCCGGTCCGGCAGCATCTCGGCGCCGGCACCGGCGATCGAGTCCAGGCCGGCGGTCTTGATCCGGGCGATGGCCTCGTCCAGGCTCACGCCGGAGACCTTGGCCATGTGCAGGATCTCGCTCGGGCCGATCGAGTGGATGGCGAGCTGCGGGTACGCCTTCTTGACCGAGGAGAACAACTCCTCGTAGTACTCGACGCCGTAGTCCGGGTGGTGCCCGCCCTGGAGCATGACCTGGGTGGCGCCCAGCTCGACCGCCTCGCCGCAGCGGCGCAGGATCTCCTCGGTCGGGTGGGTCCAGCCCTCCTTGTGCTTGGGGGCCCGGTAGAACGCGCAGAACTTGCACGCCGTCACGCAGACGTTCGTGTAGTTGATGTTGCGGTCGATCAGGTACGTGACGATGTTGTCCGGGTAGCGGCGCCGCCGTACCGTGTCGGCCGCCTCGCCCAGCGCGTGGAAGGGCGCGTCGGTGTAGAGCAGCAGCGCCTCCTCGGGCGTGATCCGCCCGCCGTCCGCGCCGCGTTGCAGGATGTCGTCGATCTCCCGGTTCGCCGTCACATCCCCGAGCGTACGTCGCGACCGGTGGATGCCGCCGTACCGGGCCCTCCGGTGTGAGCCGAACCCACTTCCCCGAAAATATCCTCAAGATCGAAATAAAACATCGGTGATTGGTTGACAAGATGTTGAGCATCTCGCATCATCTTGTTCGACATCCATCGACGCCATTGGGGTGGGACGTGAGCGAGACGGACACCGCTCCAGGCATCGCGGCCCGTTGCCGAGCGGACGGAGGACTAACGGAAGCGACCCTCGGCGAGTTGCGGGACGAGTTGGGCTACCGCAAGCTCGGCCGCTGGGTCCTGGCCGAGATCGCCGACACGCTCAGGGCGACCGGCCTCGGTTTCTTCCCTCCCCACCGGCTCGACGCGGCGCTCAACACCGAGCCACGGCAGTCGCAGACGGTCTGGATCTACGTCCGGGACGGCGGCCCCCGAGCACGTGTGATCGATGCGATCCTTCAGCCGGACGACTGTGACGTCCGAGCGGAGCTGGACGTCATCGGCACCAAGAACCCCGCCGGCCTGACCGCCCGGCAGAAGCTCGACCGCATCAGGGAAATCGTCAACGCCTGACCGGGTCCGAGCAGCGACAGGAGAGCCTCGTCCCATGACCGCGCACGTCTTCGTCGACGAGACCAAGGAGCGAGGGCTACTCGTCGCCGCCGTGGTCATGCACCCGGCCGACCTGAACGCTGCACGGCGGTCGATTCGTGATCTCATCCTGCCCGGCCAACGCCGCATCCACTTCCACAAGGAGAGAGACGACCGGCGCCGTCAGATCATCGACGGGTTTCTCGCGCTCTCCGCGCACGCCGTCATCTTCGACGCGAAGGACCATCGCAACGCCCGGGTCGCTCGCGAAGCCTGCCTCGTCTCTCTGGTGGAGCACACGGCGAAGATCGGGGCTGCCCGCCTCGTCCTGGAACGCGACGACTCGACCTTCCAGGCCGATCAGCGCCTGCTCTTCGAGCAGGTCAGGAAGTGCGGGGTGGACGGGCGGCTGCGGTACGACCAGCTACGCGCCCACGAGGAGTGTCTGCTGGCCGTTCCCGACGCGTTGGCCTGGTGCTGGGCCAAAGGCGGGCGCTGGAAGGACTCCATCCGCCGCATGATCAGTGAGTCGCGGCAGGTCTGACGAGGCGCAGACAGCGCGAGACCCGGCTCACCCACCGTCCGGAAGGCTGCCGGGTCCACTTCCACGGGGCTAGTGCCCCTGGCAGTTGAAGGTTACCGCTGTCCGAACCGTTCGGACAAGAAATGGACGTGGCAGGCCGCGTCTACGCTCTCGGCGTGTCAGTCGTATCGCCCCCGCCCACCCCCGTACGCGTGGCCGGCGCCCGCTCCGCCCTCTGGTCCCTCACCATGACCGCCGTGCTCGTCGGCTTCGGCCTCGCCGTGATCGCCGTGACCACGGTGGTCGGCCACCTCACCGTGGGACTGCCGATCGCGGTGCCGATCTGCGTCGGCCTGGTCGGCTGTCTCGCCTTCGCGGTCGGCCTGCGCCTGCTGCACCGGGGCTGGTGGCTGACTCTCCTGTCGGTGGTGCCGGCCCTGTTCGTGCTGGTGGGCGCCGTGCAGCTCGCCCCGGAGTCGGTGCTCCGGGAGCGCGGTGTCGCCCAGCCGGTGACGATCGTCGACGTGCAGACGGTCGGCAAGCGGCACGAGTTCGCCCTCCAGGGCGACGCCGGCCGGCTCGACGAGCCGCTGGTCTACCGGGGCAGCTCCCCCGGCTACCGGGTCGGCCAGCGCCTGACGGTACTCGTCGACCCGCGGGGCGAGGTGGAACTGACCGACGCGCAGGACGTGGACCCGGACGGGAAGCGGGGCATGCTCGTGCTCGGCGCGGCGGGATGGACGCTGTTCGCGCTCGTCGGCGGGTGGCGCGGCCACGTCAGCCGAGCCCGTGGCCGCGCCGCCACGGCACCGCCGGTGGTGATCTGAGCGGCGGCGCCGCTACGCGTCGTAGTCGACTGTCAGCTCGTCGGTGACCGGGCTGGACTGGCAGGTCAGCACGTAACCGGCGGCCACCTCGTCGGGCTCCAGCGCGTAGTTGCGCGCCATCGTCACCTCACCTGAGGTCACCTTGGCCCGGCAGGTCGAACACACGCCGCCCTTGCAGGCGTACGGCAACTCGCCGCGCACCCGCAGAGCCGCGTCGAGCACCCGCTCGTCCCGGCCCATCGTGAAACTGGACGAGCGCCCGTCCAGCAGGATCGTCACCTCGGTGCCGGCCCCGGGCCGGTCGGTCTCACGCCGGACCGGCTCCGGCGGGGCGTCGACGTGGAACAGCTCGGTGTGCACCGCCGCGTCCGGCACGCCGCGACCCGCGAGCACCGCCTTGGCGTCCACCACCATGCCGTACGGGCCGCAGAGGAACCACTCCTCGATCTCGTCACCGGGCACGAGTGTGTCGAGCAGCCGGGTCAGCCGATCGGCGTCGATCCGCCCGGACAGCAGCGCCGACTCGCCCATCTCCCGGGACAGCACGTGCACCAGGTGCAGCCGGGTCGGGTAGCGGTCCTTCAGGTCGGCCAGCTCCTCGGCGAACATCACCGAGTTCGCCGTGCGGTTGCCGTACACGAGCGTGAACGTGCTGCGCGGCTCGGTCGCCAGCGCGGTCGCGGCCAGCCCGAGGACCGGGGTGATGCCGGAACCGGCGACCACCGCGCCGTACCGGCGGGCCCGGTCCGGCGTGAACGCGGAGGTGAAGTGGCCCAGCGGCGGCAGCACCTCGACGGTGTCGCCGCCGCGCAGCGCGCCGCAGGCGTACGCGGAGAACGCCCCACCCGGCACCTCACGCACCCCGACCCGCAACCGGCCGTGCCGGGCCAGCTCGTCGGGGGTGGAGCAGATCGAGTACGACCGCCGCACCTCCTCGCCGTCGCCGTCGGCCGGACGGCGGACGGTGAGGTGCTGCCCGGCGGAGAACGCGAACGTCTCGCGCAGCTCCTCCGGTACCGCGAACGTGATCGACACCGAGTCGTCGGTGAGCCGGTCCACGGCGGCGACGGGCAGCGGGTGGAAGACCGGCCGGCGGCGCACCGGCCGGGTGATGGTGACAGTCACAGCGCCTTCAGGTGGTCGAAGGGTTCGGAACAGGAGCGGCAGCGCCACAGCGCCTTGCACGCGGTGGAGCCGAAGCGGCTGATCTGTGTGGTCTCCGGCGACCCGCAGCGCGGACAGCGTACGGCCAGGGTCAACGGCACCACTGTGTCGTCGCCGCGCGGCGCGGGCGGGGCGATGCCGGCGGCGGCGAGCTTGGCCCGGCCGGCCTCGGAGATCCAGTCGGTGCTCCACGCCGGGTGGTACACGGTGCGGACCTCGGCGTCCGGATGCCCGGCGGCGGCCAGCGCCCGCCGGATGTCCTCCCGGATCACGTCCATCGCCGGGCAGCCGGTGTAGGTGGGGGTGATGGTGACGACGACCCGGCCGGTGTCCGGTTCCTCGTCGACCGCGCGCAGGATGCCCAGCTCGTCGATGGTGATGACCCGGATCTCCGGGTCCACCACCGCCGCCGCGGCCGCCCTGGCGTCGGTCACCAGCGCCACCCTCCGTTCGCGACTGCGGGGCTCCGCTCCGCTGCACTCCTCGCGCTCACCAGCTCGCTCCGGGGTGGGCGCGGTGCAGCACCTGCATCTCGGCGAGAAGGTACGAGAGGTGCTCGGTGTGCAGGCCGTCCCGGCCGCCGCCGGGTGCCCAGCCGGCCTCCGGCCGGGTCAGCGTGGCCTCGTCCAGCACGGCGGACACGGTGGCGTCGAAGTCGGCCCGAAGGGTGGACGGGTCGACCGGCGCCGCCGGGTCCGGGGCGAACAGCTCGTGGACGTACGGCCACACCTGGTCGACCGCGTCCTGCATGCGCCGGTGCGACTCCTCGGTGCCGTCGCCGAGCCGTTTCACCCACAGCGCGGCGTGGTCCAGGTGGTACGCCGACTCCTTGCGCGCCTTCGCGCCGACCGCCGCCAGCCGTTCGTCGGCGCAGCCGGCCAGCGCCGTGTAGAGCCGCAACTGGTACGCGGCCAGGAAGAACAGCTTCGCCATGGTCACGCCGAAGTCGCCGTTGGGCAGCTCGACCAGCAGGCAGTTACGGAACTCGCGATCGTCGCGCAGATAGGCCAGGTCGTCCTCGTCGCGGCCCGCGCCCTCCAGCTCGCCCGCGTACGTGAGCAGCAGCCGGGCCGCGCCGAGCTGGTCGAGGGCGATGTTGGCGAGCGCGATGTCCTCCTCCATCTCCGGCGCGCGGGAGGTCCACTCACCGAGGCGCTGCGCCGCGACGAGCGCGTCGTCGCCGATGGCGAGCGTGAAGTCGAACAACGGCACAGAGCCGCCTTCCGTTCGCGACTGCGGGGCTCGCAAAACCGGCTCACTCCTCGCGCTCATAGGTGCGCAGCCCCTTCGGGGACCTCGTAGAACGTCGGGTGGCGGTAGACCTTGTCGGCGGCCGGGTCGAAGAACGCGTCCTTCTCGTCCGGGCTGGACGCGGTGATCGCGCTCGCCGGCACCACCCAGATGGAGACGCCCTCCTGGCGGCGGGTGTAGAGGTCGCGGGCGTTGCGCAGGGCCAGCTCGGCGTCGGGGGCGTGCAGGCTGCCGACGTGGGTGTGCGACAGGCCACGGCGGGCGCGCACGAAGACCTCCCACAGGGGAGAGGACGCGCTGTTCATGCCGTGCTGGCTGGGCATGCCCTCACGGCCCTCGCTTCGCTCGGTGCGTTCGCTCATGCCGTGCCGACCTCGCATGTCCTCACGGCCCTCGCTTCGCTCGGTGCGTTCGCTCATGCCGCCACCGGCTCCTTTCTTTCCGCCCGCTTCGCGGCGTACGCCGCGGCGGCCTCCCGTACCCACGCGCCGTCGGCGTGCGCCTTGCGCCGGTGCGCCATGCGCTCCCTGTTGCACGGCCCGTCGCCCTTGATCACGCGCATCAGCTCGGCGTAGTCGGGCTGGGTGTAGTCGTACGCCTGCCGCTCGTCGTTCCAGCGCAGGTCCGGGTCGGGGAGCGTGAGGCCGAGCACCTCCGCCTGGCCGACGCACATGTCCACGAAGCGCTGGCGCAGCTCGTCGTTGGAGAAGCGCTTGATCTTCCAGGCCATGGACTGGGCGCTGTGCGTCGAGTCGCCGTCCGGCGGGCCGAACATGGCCAGTGACGGGTACCACCAGCGGTCCACCGCGTCCTGCGCCATCGCCTTCTGCGCCGGGGTGCCGTGCGCCAGCGTGTGCAGGATCTCGTAGCCCTGCCGCTGGTGGAACGACTCCTCCTTGCAGACCCGGATCATCGCCCGCGCGTACGGACCGTACGAGCAGCGGCACAGCGGCACCTGGTTGACGATCGCCGCGCCGTCCACGAGCCAGCCGATCGCGCCCACGTCGGCCCAGGTCAGGGTCGGGTAGTTGAAGATCGAGCTGTACTTCTGCCGCCCGTCGAGCAGCAGGTCCACCAGCTCGTCGCGGCTGATCCCGAGCGTCTCGGCGGCCGCGTAGAGGTAGAGGCCGTGACCGGCCTCGTCCTGCACCTTGGCGAGCAGGATCGCCTTGCGCTTGAGCGAGGGCGCCCGGCTGATCCAGTTGCCCTCCGGCTGCATGCCGATGATCTCGGAGTGGGCGTGCTGGGCGATCTGCCGGATCAGCGTCCGGCGGTACGCCTCGGGCATCCAGTCGCGGGGCTCGATCTTCTGGTCCGCGTTGATGACGTCGGCGAAGTACGCCTCGACGTCCTCGTCCGGGGCCGCGCCGCCACGCCGGGCCCGCGCCGCCGCCTCGCGCAGCGCGGCCTCCGCCGCCTCCACCTCGCCGAGCAGGCCGCCGCCCGGAGCGTCCTCCGGCGGGGCGAAGTCGTTGCCATACATGCAGCCAGTGTTACAGCTCGCCACGAATGACACCAGAGGGTGTAACAGGTTTCGGGTACCACCTCGCGTCACCGGCCATGCACGCGCCGCCATCGGCCCTGGTAGCTGTGATGTCGATCACTTCGAATAGAAGAAATCCCCCAATGATGGCAAAGCGCCTCAATATCCCGCCCACCCGGCAAAGTCACGGGTGTCGAGACCTGGCATCAGAGCTGTCCGGAAGTAGACTTCCGACCGGCAAACCGTTCGGCTTCATGATCGTCACCGTTCAGGCCACCTCCCCCGGCCTAGTGGCGACCGGGCCGAACCCATGCGGAAGCGCCGGTCCCCCCGGCCAGACATCTGGAGCTCACCACTCATGCGACCTCGCGTGACCTTGGTGCTCGCCATCGTGGCGGTCCTCATCGGCGGCGTCATGCTGGTGCCGGCCGCGTACGCGAAGTTCTCCGACGGAGACGGCGTGGGCGGCCTCGGCGGCGGCGAGCAGGTCCCGGCGCCGGCACCGACCGCGCCGGCGGCCCCGACGCTCGCCGACGCCCCGGTGTCGGTGAACTTCAAGGGTGAGTTCTTCTCCTGGGCCCTGATGGACCGCGAGACCGGCACGGTCACCGGCGCCGAGAACATGAACCAGACCAGCTCCACCGAGTCGATGCTCAAGGCCTGGATCGTCGCGGACTACCTTCGCCAGCTCGGCGACAAGCAGCCGAGTGCCGGGCTCAAGAAGGCGGCGATCCTCGCGATCCGGGACAGCGACGACGACGGCGCGAACGCGGTCTACCGGGCGGCGGGCGGCTCCTACCGGCCCCAGCCCGGCGGCAAGCCGGACCCGGTCATCGCGCGCGCGATCCAGATCTGCGGTCTGACCGACACCAAGCCCGGCGACGTGCCCGACTACAAGGGCTGGTGGAGCTTCACCGAGATGTCCCCGCGGGACGCGGCCCGCCTCGGCGACTGCATCGCCGACGGCCGCGCCGCCGGGCCCAAGTGGACCAAGTGGCTGCTCAGCGAGATGACCAAGGTGGCCGGCAGCGTCAACAAGCAGGGCGCGCGGTCCGGCGGCGGCCGGTGGGGCATCATCGACGGCCTGCCGGCGACGATCAAGTCGCAGGGTCCGGTGCACATGAAGAACGGCTGGACCCAGCTCGCCTACGACGGCAACTGGCACGTCAGCTGCCTGGCGTTCACCGACAAGTGGAGTCTCGCCGTGATGATGCGGTACCCGGGCCGCTCCGGTCTGCCGTACGGTGCGAAGATGTGCGCCGCCGTCGCCACCCAGCTCGTGACGCCGCTGCCCGGCGCCGCGCTCAAGGTGCCGCAACAGCCGGTCGGGAAGCTCTGATGGCCGGTGCCCGGCGTCGGCCCGGCAGCTATCGGCGCCCGCTCGCGTTCAGCGCCCTCGCTGCGGTCCTCGTCGGCCTGCTCGGCCTCTCCCTGCGCGTGATCCCCGGCTCGCCGCTGGAGGCCACCGCGAACTCGCATCCCGAGCCGACGAGCGAGCGGTCGGCGCAGCAGACTGTCGACCGCAACGCGAAACCGCGGGTCGCCCCCTCACGGTCCCTCGAACCTCTGCCGTTTGAGGCGAAGAACCTGGACAGCCTCAAGATCAAGGGCTGGTACGGCTGGTCCGTGCTGGACAAGCGCACCGGGAAGATCATCGGCTCGTCGAACATGGGCGAGACGAGCACCACCGCGTCCCTGATCAAGTCCTGGGTGGTGGCCGACTACCTGCGCCTGAGCGCCGAGGACGGCAAGACGCCGAGCGACGCGAAGCTGGCCGACGCCACGAAGATCATCCGGGACAGCGACAACACCCGGGCGCAGGAGTTCTACGAGAACGTCGGCGGCTCGGACTCGATCGAGCGGCTGATCTCGATCTGCAAGCTGACCGACAGCGAGGTCGCCTCCGACGGCGGCTGGAGCCGTACCGAGCTGTCCCCCCGGGACACCGCCCGCCTCGGTCTGTGCATCGACGACGGCCGCGCGGCCGGGCCGAAGTGGACCAAGTGGCTGCTCAACGAGATGCGTCTGGTACGCGCTCCCGGCGACTTCGGCATCCGCAAGGCGTTCCCGGCGGCCCAGCAGAAGAAGATCGCCATCAAGAACGGGTGGATCGACCGGGACAAGGAAGATGAGTACCACGTCAACTGCCTGGCCATCGGTGACACCTGGACGATGGGCGTGATGCTGCGCACCCCGTTCGGCGTCGAGGGCGGCTGGGAGTACGGCATGGACGCCTGCGAACGGATCACCAAGGCGCTGCTGCGCGCGGCACCCTGAGCCGCGCGGCGCGCGGTCAGCCCTGGAAGAACTCCGGGCCGTCGGCCGGCAGCGCCGGCACCTCCCCGTACGCGGCCGCCCGGCGGGCGAACTCGCGCAGCCCGGCCACCTGCCGCTCGCCCAGCGAGAAGTCGAGCGCCCGGAAGTACGTGGCGAGCGTGGCCGCGTCGAACGTCTCCCAGCGGGCCGCCGCCTCCGCCACCTGGTCCAGCTCGGCCAGGCACAGGTCGCGCGAGCGCAGGAACGCCTCGTGCACCTCCTTGACCAGGCCGGGGTGGGCGGCGGCGAACTCGCGGCGTACCGCCCAGACGGCGAACACCATCGGCAGCCCGGTCCAGTCGTGCCACGCCTGCCCCAGGTCGGTCACTTCGAGGCCCTTGGCCGGCGCCTCGTAGAGCGCGCGCAGCGCCACGTCACCGATGAGCACCCCGGCGTCGGCCTCCAGCAGCATCTGGGTCAGGTCCGGCGGGCAGCGGAAGTACTCCGGCCGCACCCCGTGCCGCTCGGCGAGCAGCAGCTGGGCCAGCAGCACCCCGGTACGCGAGGTGGAGCCGAGCGCCACCCGGGCGCCGTCCAGCTCGCCCAGCGGGCGGGTGGACACCACGTTCACCGAGAGCACCGGCCCGTCGCTGCCCACCGCCAGGTCGGGCAGGAGCAGCAGTTCGTCGGCGTGCTTGAGGAACTCCACCAGCGTGATCGGCCCGATGTCCAGGTCACCGGCGACCAGGTCGGCGCTCAGCCGGTCCGGCGAGTCCTTGTGCAGGTCGACGTCGATGAGCGCGCCGGACCGCATCAGCCCCCAGTAGATGGGCAGGCAGTTGAGGAACTGGATGTGCCCCACGCGGGGGCGGGCGATGCGGTCGGCCATGACCCGACCGTATCGCCGTGGCTCCGGCCTCGCCGCCGGGGGATCCGATCGAGTGGTGAAGTCCGCACCTAACCGCCTGGCACGGCGACGGCGGCGGGCGTGGCCGCGCGGGCGACGGCGGCCCGCTCGGCGCGTACCGCCCGGCGCACCGGCCAGGCCAGCGCCACGACCACGAGCAGGCCGGCCACGCCGCAGCCGGCGACGAGCCCGCGCGGGCCGGCCACCTCCAGCAGCAGGCCGCCCACCAGGTAGCCACCCATCGCGGCGCCCTGAGCGGCCGCCCCGAAGACCGCGAACGCCCGGCCCCGGGCGGCCTCCGGCACCCGTCGTGCCAGCAGCAACTGGTCGAAGACGTTGTTGCCTCCGTTGGCCACGCCGCCCAGCAGCCAGATCGGCACGAGCAGCCAGGCCGACGGCACCGCCGCCGAGACCAGCACCGCCAGGCAGCAGCCACCGAGCAGCACCAGTCCGGCGCCGAGCAGCGCGCCGTCGTCGGCGAGCCGGCGGGCGACCCGGGCGAACAGCCACGCGCCGAGCATGATGCCGAGCGTCCAGGAGCCGGTGACCAGGCCGTACACGGTGGTGCTGCTGCCGAGCGTCTCCCGGATGAAGAAGACCTCGATCACGTTCACCGCGCCGACCGCGCCGACCACCGCCGCCACGCTGGCGACCATCACCGTCAGCAGCGGGTCGCGGCGCAGCCGCCACGGTGGCGCGACCGCCGCCGCGACGCCGGCTGGCGTCCGGCGCCCTCCCCTGCGGGTACGGATGAGCAGCCCGGCCGCCACCAGCGCGAGGTAACTGAACGCGTCGACGAGCAGCGGCACCCGGGTGCCGAACTGCCCGACCAGCAGCCCGGCCAGCGCCGGGCCGGCGAGCGCGCCGAGCGTCCCAGCGGTCTGGTTGAGCGCGCCCGCCCGGGGCAGGTCCTCGGGCCGGACCATCACCGGCACCAGCGCGGCGATGGCCGGCTGGGTGACCGCGAGCCCGGCCGCGAGCAGCGCCACGAGCGCGATCACCAGGACCGGGTCCCGGGCGTACGCGAGCGCCAGGCAGACCGCGGCCTGGACGAGACCGGCGGCGACGAGCAGCACCCGGCTGTCCACCCGGTCGGCGAGCCGGCCGGTCAGCGGCGCGAGCACCACGAGCGGGAGCGTCGCGGCGAGCAGCAGTCCGGAGACGGCGAGTCCGCCGGCGCCGGCGGACTGGAGCGCGAGCGTGAGCGTGGCGGCGGCGAGGAAGTCTCCGCAGCTGGAGATGCCGCGCGCGGTGGCCGCGAGCCAGACGTCCGGCCAGCGCGACTCACCAGTTGTGAAAGACATACTTCGAAAGTAATCCTTCACAACTGGTGTGCGCAACCCGTCAGTCGAGAGGCATCGCCCGGTACTGCGTCGCCACCGGCCGGGCCCCGGCGGGCGGATCGGTCCGGGTCCGCCGCCGGTACGGCTCCATCAGCGCCTGGATCGCCTGGTTCAGCTCGGTCAGCTCCTCGGCGGTCATGAGCAGCACGCTGTCGCTGAACCAGGTCGCCGCGTACCACTCCGGCGACTCGTCCGGCGCGCGGCGCAACCACTCCCGGACCCGCTGGGCGTCACGGACCATGTGCGCCTCGACCAGGGCCGCCTCGGCGGCACGCGCCTCCGGGTCGGCGTCCGGCCCCACCTCGACGTGATACGACGGGTTCACCGCCTGCCACACCCGCTCCCGGGCGTCACCCCGGCCCGGCGCCTGCCGGACCAGCCCGAACTTCGCCAGCTCGCGCAGGTGATAGCTGGTAGCGCTCGGCGACAGCCCGGCGATCTCGGCGCACTCGGTGGCCGTCGCACCGCCCTCCAGCGTGCCGAGATGTTCCATGATCGCCATGCGGGCCGGGTGAGCGAGCGCCCGCATCACCTGCGGATCACTGATCGTCACCCGGCTCCTGCCGGGAAGCGCCTCGGTCATACCTCAATGATCCCGCGTCCGCGGACGCCGGGATCCAGCGGTGGAACCCATCGGATCAGGCGACCTTGAGCTGCTCGTCACCGAAGTCGGCGATCAGTTTGAGGGTGCCACCGAGCGCGCCGATGTAGCGCGCGAGCACCTCCTGGGTCGCGACGTTGCCCGCCTCGATCTGTGAGACCCGAGCGACCGAGACACCCATCCTCGACGCCACCTGCTCCTGGGTCATCTCCCGCCGCTTGCGCAGCTCGGCGAGCCGCCACCCGCGAGCATGATCGAGCATCTCCCCGACCTCGGCCTCGAACGCGCGCGGTCCGCCGGCCGTGTCGATCGCGCGGTCCAGGTGCGTGGTGTCCCGCCAGCGCTTGACGCCGCTCATCGGCTCTCCTCCTGCCGTTCCTTCAGGTACGTGTCGTACAGCTGCTCCGCCTCCGGCATGGCCTCCCGGTACCAGCGTGCCCACTGCCCCGACTTGTCACCGGCGACCAGCAGCACCGCCGAACGCCAAGGATCGAAGACGAACAGAATCCTGATCTCGGTGCGCCCCGCTGACGGGGGCCGCAGCTCCTTGAGATTGCTGAGACGCGAGGCGGTGATGCTGTCGACGAGGGGCCGCCCCTCGGCGGGCCCGTTGCGTTCCAGCACCAGGATGGCCTGGTTGACGAGGCGATGGGAGTCGCGGTCGAGGACGTAGAGCTGGTCGAGGAACTCCTCCACCTGCCCGGTCATCAGGATCTCCCACTCCATCCCCCACCTCCGGACTTAATAATATTCTTAAGGCGGAGGTGGGTCGAGCGAATCGCCTGCCACCACGAAATTCGTTGGCGCGACCTGCCGGTGCTCCCGTAGCGTGGAGGACCGCCCGACGGCCGCGGTGAGCATGCACCGCAGCGGACGTCCCCGCGCCGGGAGCAGGCCAACCGCCCCGGACACGCGAGCGAGCCTCAGTTGAGCCATCGGAGTTCACAGTGCCCGCAACCGATCTTGACGCCACACCCGGCCTCGACGCCGAACTGGCCGCCGAGCGCGCCCACCTCGACGCCTCCCGCGCCGCGCTGACCCGGATGCGGGAACGCGCCCAGGCGCTCTTCGCCACCGGCGACAAGGTGGCCGGTGACTCGTACACCGCCGAGCAGCTCGGCCGGCACATGGCCCGACGGGTCAAGGAGCTGGCCGACGACCCGACCACCCCGCTGTTCTTCGGCCGCCTCGACTTCGGGGAGGTGGACCCGGACCACGCCGGGCGGGAGTACCACGTCGGGCGGCGGCACGTCACCGACGAGCTGGGCGAACCGCTGGTGCTGGACTGGCGCGCCCCGGTCTCGCGGTCGTTCTACCGGGCCAGCGCGCGCGACCCGCAGGGTGTCGCCGTACGCCGCCGGTTCGGGTTCAGCGCCGGGACGCTGACCAGCTTCGAGGACGAGCACCTCGACCGGGGCGAGGAACTCGGCACCGCGAGCCGCATCCTCACCGCCGAGATCGAGCGCCCCCGCGTCGGCCCGATGCGCGACATCGTCGCCACCATCCAGCCGGAGCAGGACGAGCTGGTCCGGGCCGACCTGGCCGATTCGATCTGCGTGCAGGGCGCGCCGGGCACCGGAAAGACGGCGGTCGGGCTGCACCGCGCCGCGTACCTGCTCTATCTGCACCGGGAACGGCTGCGCCGCTCGGGCGTGCTGATCGTCGGGCCGAACCGGGCGTTCCTGTCGTACATCGCGGCGGTGCTGCCCGCGCTCGGCGAGGTCGAGGTCGAGCAGGCCACTGTGGAGGACCTGGTCGCGCGCGTGCCGGTCCGCGCGGTCGACGACCCGGCCGCCGCCGCGCTCAAGCACGACGTCCGGATGGCCGAGGTGCTGCGCCGGGCCGTCGACGCCCACATCGGTACGCCGACCGAGCCGATCATGGTGTCGGACGGCTCGTACCGGTGGCGGATCGGGCTCGACCCGCTGCACCGGCTGGTCACCGAGACCCGCCAAGAGGGGCTGCCCTACGCGACCGGCCGGGAGCGGGTCCGGGCACGGGTGGTGGGACTGCTGCAACGCCAGGCCGAGGCCCGCCGGGCGGAGTCACCGAGCGACGCCTGGCTGCGCCGGATGAGCCGGATCAAGCCGGTCACCGACCTGCTCGACGCGGTCTGGCCGGCGCTCACCCCCGACGGGCTGCTGCACCGGCTGCGTACCGACGCGGACGCGCTGGCCGCCGCCGCGGACGGCCTGCTCACGCCCGAGGAACAGGAGTTGTTCCGGTCCGGCAAAGTCGCCCGCACCGCGAAGGCGACCCGGTGGACCGCCGCCGACGCGGTGCTCATCGACGAGGTGGCCGGGCTGCTGGAACGGCCCGCCGGCTTCGGGCACGTGGTGGTCGACGAGGCGCAGGACCTCTCCCCGATGCAGTGCCGCGCCATCGCCCGGCGCAGCGAGCACGGCTCGATCACGCTGCTCGGCGACCTGGCCCAGGGCACCGCGCCCTGGGCGGCGACCGACTGGCGGGAGTCCCTGGCCCACCTGGGCAAGCCGGACGCCGCTGTGGTGCCGCTGAGCGTGGGCTTCCGGGTGCCCGCCGCGGTGGTGGCGTTCGCGAACCGGCTGCTGCCGGCGCTCGCCGTCGACGTACCCCCGGCCCGGTCGCTGCGCAACGACGGTGCGCTGGACGTGCGTACCGCCGAGGACCTGACGGCCGCGACGGTGGCCGAGGTGCGGGCGGCGCTCGCGCACGACGGCTCGGTCGGTGTGATCGCCGCCGACGACGCGGTCGACCGGCTCCGCGCGGCGCTCGCCGACGCGGGCGTCGAGACCGCGACCGCCGACGACGTCGAGGCCGCGGCGCGCGTCACAGTGGTCCCGGCGACGCTGGTCAAGGGCCTGGAGTACGACCACGTGGTGGTCATCGAGCCGGCCGCGATCGTGGCCGCCGAGCCGCGCGGGCTGCACCGCCTCTACGTGGTGCTGACCCGGGCGGTCTCCCGCCTGGCCGTGCTGCACCGCGAGCCGCTGCCCGCGCCACTGACGGCCTGACGCGGGCGGGCGGCTGCCGCCCGGCTGCGGCCCGGCGGGCGGATCCGTCAGGCGGACAACGCGGCGGCGACCTCGCGCAGCGGTCGGCCGGACTCGGCGATCGGCACGGTGAACGACAGCCAGGAACCGTCGGTGAAGTCGATCCGCAGCCGCTTCGGGTTGAGCCGGTGCCAGCCCACCCGCGCGGAGGCGATCTCCGCCCGGGTGGCCGACCACGCCACCGAGGTCTCGGCCAGCGCGCGTTCCTCGGCCTCGCGCCCGGCCAGCAGCTTGACCCCGCCGGTACGGCAGACCAGCAACCGCCGGTCGGTGACCGCGAGCAGCGTCTCCCGGACCTGGAGGTCGGGCCGGGGCGGGCGGAGCGCGCGGTGCAGGCGCGAGGCGGCCGAGCCGGGGGCGCCGCGCCCGGCGATCCCCCAGCCGATCGCGTCGACCAGGCGATCGCCACGGTCCCAGGTGGCCAGCGGCAGCAGCACGTTGAGCAGCACCGAGCCGACCGTCCGCCGGCTCGGCTCGGCAGTGGGCTCCGGCTCGGGCGGTGGCGCCGGAGCGAGCCCCTGGCCGACGTCGGCCTTGGCGTGGGCCAGCACGCGCTCGCCCGGCTCGACGAGCCGGTCGATCGGGTCGCGGTATCTGGTCTCGTCCATCGGCTCAGTATCGGTCGTGGCCGTAGCCGTCGTCGGCGCGGCGCTCCGCGGCCGGGGCGTCGCCCATCACCTCGCCGACGATCTCGCGTACGCGGGCGGCGGCGGCCTCCTGCGCCCGGTTCGCCGCCGAGGTGATCTCCTCGGCGAGCGTGTACGAGTCGAAGCGCATGGCCCGCGCGTTGATGTCGGTGGAGAGGATCTTGCCGTCGGCGGCGGCCACGACGGTGACCAGGCCGGAGTCGCTCACCCCCTGGGCGCTGCTCTGCTCCAGCTCGGCCATCCGCGCGCCGAGTTCGCGCTGCCACCCGTCCAGGTTGCGGGCCAGCGCCTCGATCCGGTCCAGGGCCGGGAACGTCATTGCTGCCTCTCAGTTCACGATCGAGTCGAACACGTTCTGCACGCCCTTGGTGTACGGGCCGAGATCCTCGCGGTACGTGCCGTCCACCAGGTAGTTGCGGTCCTTGCGCCCGTCGGAGATGTCATGCAGGCCCATCCCGGTGTCGAGCAGGGCGCCGCCGATGCCGGGGATGTTCACCGGGGACGCCTGGTTGATGGCGAACTTGCCCGGGAAGAGGACGGCGGCGCGTTCGACCTTGAAGGCGAGCGCCGCCTTCGTGTAACCGGACTTGTTGAACGCGCTGTACGCCTTCTTGGCCCGGCGCAGCTCCATCACCACCTTGGCGTAGTGGTCGAGCAGGTTGGCGACCTTCTGGAGCTTGGTGGCGAGCTTCGTGAGGATCTCCGCGAACCGGGCCACGATCTTGACCATGCGGCCGACAGTGGTGGCCAGCCGGGCCAGCACCCGCACCACGGTGGCGGCCAGGCTCACCCCGGCACTCAGCGCCGCCGCCACCGCGGCGATGATGATCTCGGTCAGGAACCAGAGCAGGAACTCCAGGATCAGCTCGACCAGCAGGTTGAACGCGTCCACCGCCGCGTTCGCGGAGTCGACCAGCACCTCCTTGGTGCCGTCCAGCCCTTTTGCCAGATCCTCCATCGCGTCCTCGATGGACTGCATCGAGGCGTGGAACTTGTCCGCCGCGTCGCCGTCCCAGGCGCCGCGCAGCCGGGCCCGGTCGGCGATCTGGTCACCGGCGATCTGCCGGACCGCCTCCCCGGTGGTCATCGCGAGCTGGGCCGCCCGCATCAGGTCGTCCGGCTCACCGGCGACCAGCTCCAGGAGCTGCTCGAACGGCCACAGCACCGCGTTCGACAGCGGCTTGAACGGGTCGGGCGTGCCCGACACGATCTGCTCGAAGTAGGTCTTGTTGCGCTGGAGCGCCTCGGTGCTCATCCCCGCTCCCCCTCAGCCGCCGGCGGTGAACATGGTGTCGTTCGCCACGTCCGTGTCGTCGTACGCGGCGGCGGTCTCGGCGAGCCCCGTGGCGACTGTCAGCATGGTCTCGGCACCGTCCGCCAGCCCTTGCAGGCACGCCTCGAACTGCTCCGCGTACGCCGCGGCGAGGCTGAACGACGCGGGCATCACGCCGAAGGAGTGCCGGGCCACGTGGCCGTCGCGGAACACCCGCTCCAGCTCGCGGAACCGGCCGGCCCGGTCCCGGGAGGCGGCGGCGAACGCCCTCAGCGCCTCCGGCTGGACGTCGAGATTCCTGCTCGGACTGGTCACGGACCCTCCCCAGTGTCCGGTTGGAACTTCCACCGTCGTCGACGGCGCCACCAGACTAGGGGATACGAGCACCCGGTCAGGGGACACCGCGGCCGGCGCACGCACGGTAGACAGGGGATGCACCGCCCCCGCCCGAGGAGATCGCCGATGATCCTGGCCCGCGCCGAACAGGTCAGCCGCCGCTACGGCGAGGTGCTGGCACTGGACCGGGTCGACCTGATCGTCCGGTCCGGGGAGCTGGTCGGCCTGCTCGGCCCGAACGGCGCCGGCAAGAGCACGCTGATCAACCTGCTGGTCGGGCTGCGCCGACCCACCGCCGGCCGGGTCGAGCTGTGCGGCGGCGACCCGCGCGACCCGGCGAGCAGGCGGCAGCTCGGCGTCACCCCGCAGGAGACCGGCCTGCCCGGCACGCTGCGGGTCGGCGAGGTGGTCGACTTCGTCTCCGCGCACTTCCCCGACCCGGTGCCGCGCGGCGAGCTGCTCGACCGGTTCGGCCTCGCCGACCAGGTACGCCGGCAGACCGGTGGTCTCTCCGGCGGGCAGCGTCGCCGGCTCGCCGTGGCGCTGGCGTTCGTCGGCCGTCCCCGGCTGGTGGTGCTCGACGAGCCGACCACCGGCCTCGACGTGGAGGCGCGACACGCGCTCTGGGACGCGATCCGCGGCTTCCACGCCGACGGCGGCACCGTGCTGCTGAGCAGCCACTACCTGGAGGAGGTGGAGGCGCTCGCGCAGCGGGTGGTGGTGATCGGCCACGGGCGGGTGCTCGCCGACGACTCGGTGGCGGCGATCCGCGGGATCGTCGGCGTACGCCGGGTCAGCCTGGTCGCCGACGACCTGCCGGCGCTGCCGGGCGTGGTCGCCACCGAACGCGCCGACGGGCGGGTGCACCTGCTCACCACCGACGCCGACCAGCTCGTCCGCGACCTGGTCACCGCCGGGGTGGCGTTCCGCGACCTGGAGGTCCGGCCCACCTCGCTGGAGGAGGCGTTCCTCGCCATCACGGCCGACGACCGGCCCGCGCCCACCCCCGTCTAGGAGACCGCCGTGCCGCTCGCCCTCGTCCACGCCCGCTACCAGCTCCTGGAGATCATCCGGATCCCGGTGGCTGTGGTCGGCAGCGCGTTCTTCCCCGCCGCCGCCATGCTGTTCTTCGTGGTGCCGTTCGCCGGCGACGACCCGGCCGGCGCCACCTACGCCACCGCCGCCATGGTGACCTTCGCGGTGATGAGCGCCAACATCTTCCAGTACGGCGTGGGGGTCGCCGAGGACCGCGACCAGCCCTGGAACCCGTACACCCGGACCCTGCCGGCCGGACCGGCGCCACGGCTGGCCGGGCGGATCCTGGCCGGGCTGGTGCTCACCTACGTGTCGATGATCCCGGTGGTGGTGATCGCGGCGGTCGCCACCGAGGCGCGGGTCGGTGCGCTCCAGTTCCTGCTCGGGCTCGGCGCGGTCGCCGTGATCTCGGTGCCGTTCACGCTGCTCGGCCTGACGATCGGCTACTCGCTGCCGAGCAAGGCCGCGATCGTGGTGGCGCAGGTGATCTTCTTCCCGCTCGCGTTCGGCGGCGGCCTGCTCTCCGGGCCGGACGACGCGCCCGGCTTCATCAAGGCGATCGCCCCCTACCTGCCGACCCGGGGCGCCGTGGAACTGCTCTGGGCGGCGGTCACCGACTTCCGGCCCGACAACCGGGCGCTGGTGATGCTCGCGGTCTGGGTGCTCGTGCTCGCCGCGCTCGCCGGCTGGGCGTACCGGCGAGACGAGGGCCGCCGCTTCAGCTGACCTTTTGTCCGGTTCCGGCCCGGCGGCCGACCCGGCGGTGCCACGATGCCGACAGGGCGGGCGAGCGGAGCCGCCCCCGGCGAGAGGGGTCACCGTGAACGGCGTCGAGCCCGGCACGCCCTGCTGGACCGACCTGGCCACGCCCGGTCTGGACGACGCACGACGGTTCTACCCCGAGCTGTTCGGCTGGACCGGGCAGATCTCCCCCGAGCCGGACGCCGGCGGCTACACCGTCTTCCGCAAGGACGGCAAGGCGGTCGCCGGGGCCGGCCCACCCGGTACGCCGGACCAGGTGCCGGTCTGGTCCACGTACGTGGCGACCGACGACGCCGACCTGGTCGCGACCCGGGTGGAGGCGGCCGGCGGGCAGGTGGTCGTCTCCCCGTTCGACGTCGCCCAACAGGGCCGGATGGCGGTGCTCGCCGACCCGGCCGGCGCGGTGTTCAGCGTGTGGCAGCCGATGGCGATGCGCGGGGCCGAGCTGTACAACGCACCGGGCGCGATGTGCTGGAACGAGCTGGTCACCCCCGACCCCGACAGTGCGAAGGAGTTCTACGCGCTGGTCTTCGGCTGGCATCCGGAGGAGCGTCCGGCCGGACCGGTCGCGTACACCGGGTGGCGCTGCGGGGCCCGCATCGTCGCCGGGATGCTGCCCCGGGCCGAGCCGATGCCGGCGGACCTGCCCGCGTACTGGGCGGTCTACTTCGCGGTGGAGGACGCCGACGCCACCGCCGCCCGGGCCGCCGAGCTGGGCGGCACCATCCTCGTCCCGCCGCGCGACAACCCGGCCGGCCGCAGCGCCGCCCTGCGCGACCCGTCCGGCGCCCTCTTCTCCATCTCCACCCTCCGCTGACCCGTCCCGCCCTCCCCCCGCCCCCTCCTCCCCGTCGATCTTGGACTTTCGGCCCGGGTAAAAGG
>NZ_JAMHIU010000033.1:0-43195 GCF_023896895.1 Micromonospora sp. CPM1 | reverse complement strand
AGGACAAGTCGACGCCACGGCACACCAACTGACAGCGGCCAGATCTTGCATGAGTCACCCATAGATCACCAACGTCGAACCCTACCGATACCAACCTCCCGGAACCGGCCCACCTATAGAAGCGTCGACGCGCGGAAGGGGCCGGGGGGGAAGGGCGAGGACGGGGGGCGCGGGTTACCAGTGGGTCAGGCGGGTGGCCAGGACCGTGAGGGCTGCCACGCCTGCCGTGGACGTGCGCAGGACGGACGGGCCCAGGCGGACCGTGCGGGCGCCCGCCTCGGCGAACGCGGCCAGCTCGTGGTCGGCGATGCCGCCCTCCGGGCCGACCACCAGGACGATCTCGCCGGCCGCCGGCAGGTCGACGGTGGTCAGCCGGTCCTGCGCGCCCTCGTGCAGCACGTACGCACCGGCCGCCCCGGCGATCCGGCGGGCCACCGAGACGGTGGACTCGTCCGGCGCGCCGGCCACCACCGGCAGCCACGGGCGGCGGGCCTGCTTGGCCGCCTCCCGGGCGGTGGCGACCCACTTCTGCCGGGCCCGTTCGCCCCGCTCGCCGCGCCACTGCGCCACCGAGCGGGACGCCGCCCAGGGCACGATCTCATCCACGCCTACCTCGGTCATCGCCTGCACGGCGAGTTCACCCCGGTCGCCCTTGGCGATGCCCTGCACCACGACCAGCCGGGGCACCGGCGCGTCCGCGTACCCCCGGCTGGTGAGCCGCAGGTCGAGCGTGCCGCGGCCGACGGCGGTGACCACCGCGGCGGCGGTGCCGCCCCGGCCGTCGGCGAGCACCAGTTCCTCGCCGACGCGCAGCCGCTGCACGGTGGCCGCGTGGTGGCCCTCCGGGCCGTCCAGCGTCAGCGTGTCACCGGTGGGCAGCGCGTCGACCAGGAACAGCGGCGCGGACACCTCAGGCGTGCCCGTTGAAGGCGTCGCGCATCCGGGAGAAGAAGCCGCCCTGCTTGGTCAGCTCGGCGACCTCCTCGCCACGCGTCTTGGCGAAGTCGCGCAGCATCCGCTCCTGGTCGGCGTCGAGCTTGGTCGGGGTACGCACGTCCAGGTGCACGTAGAGGTCGCCCCGGCCGGTGCCGCGCAGGTGCGGTACGCCCCGGGCGCGCAGCCGCAGCGTGCTGCCGGGCTGGGTGCCGGGCTTGACGTCGACCGTCTCCTCGCTGTCCAGCGTCTTGATGGTCAGCCGGGTACCGAGCGCGGCGGCGGTCATCGGCACCGTCACCCGGCAGTGCAGGTCGTCGCCCTTGCGGGAGTAGACGTCGTGCGGCCGCTCGTGGATCTCGACGTAGAGGTCGCCGGCGGTGCCGCCGCCCGGGCCGACCTCGCCCTGCTGGGCCAGGCGGATCCGCATGCCGTCCTCGACCCCGGCCGGGATCTTGACGGTCAGCGAGCGGCGGGTACGCACCCGGCCGTCGCCGGCGCAGGTCGGGCAGGGGTGCGGGATGGTGGTGCCGTAGCCCTGGCAGACGGTGCACGGGCGGGCCGAGACCACCTGACCGAGGAAGGTCCGCTGCACCGACTGCACCTCGCCGCGGCCGCCGCACGCCTCGCAGGTGGCCAGGTGGGTGCCGGCGGCGGTGCCGGCGCCGGAGCAGGTGGTGCAGAGCACCGCGGTGTCGACGGTGATCGGCGCCTCGACGCCGAACGCGGTCTCGTTGAGGTCCAGTTCCAGGCGCAGGATCGCGTCCGCGCCGGGGCGGGTACGCGGACGCGGGCCCCGGCTGCCGCCCGCGGCGCCGCCGAAGAACGCGTCCATGATGTCCTGGAAGCCGACGAACGGACCGGCGCCGCCCGGGCCGCCGGGACCGCCCGCGCCACCGCCGCCCGGGGCGAGCGGGTCGCCGCCCAGGTCGACGATCTGCCGCTTCCGGTCGTCCGAGAGGACCTCGTACGCGGCGTTGATGTCCTTGAACTTCTCCTGGGCCTCCGGGTCCGGATTGACGTCCGGGTGGAACTGCCGCGCCAGCTTGCGGTAGGCGCGCTTGATCTCGTCGTCGGAGGCGTCCCGGCTCACGCCGAGAATGCCGTAGTAGTCCCTGGCCACTGCGTTAGGTGTCCTCATGTTCGTCTCGCGTCGCTCCGGTCGTCGGCCGGAACCGGCCGTCGGCCCTGACTTGTCAGTTCTGGGCCAGCAGTTCGCCCACGTAGCGTGCCACGGCCCTCACCATGGCGATATTGCCGGGGTAGTCCATCCGGGTCGGCCCGAGCACGCCGAGTCCGCCGACGATCGTGCTGCCCGGTCCGTAGCCGGTGCTGACCACCGAGGCGGCCCGCAGGTTGTCGTATTCGTTCTCGTCGCCGATGAGCACCCGGGTGGTGCTCGGCTCGGTCTCGCCGATCAGCTTGAGCAGCACGACCTCTTCTTCGAGCGCCTCCAGGATGGGCCGCAGCGAACCCTGGAAGTCGAGCAGGCCACCCCGGGTGAGGTTGGCCTGGCCGGCCAGCGCGAGGCGCTCCTCGTGCCGTTCCACGAGCGTCTCCAGCAGCACGGTGGAGAGCGTGGTCATGGCCGGGCGCAGATGCGGCGCTGACTCGTCGACGAGCGCCTGCACCAGCGGCGGCGTCTCGGCGAGCTGGCTGCCGACGAGCTTCTCGTTCACCAGCCGGCGCAGGTCGGTCACGTCGTCGGCGGGCACCGGGGCGGGCAGCTCCACCAGCCGCTGCTCGACCCGGCCGGTGTCGGCGATCATGACGACCATCAGCCGGGTGGTGGAGATCGGCACCAGCTCCAGGTGGCGCACCTTGGAGCGGGCCAGGCTCGGGTACTGCACCACGGCGACCTGCCGGGTGAGCTGGGCGAGCAGCCGGACCGTACGGTGCACCACGTCGTCCAGGTCGACGGCGCCGACCAGGAAGCGCTCGATCGCCCGGCGCTCGGCCGGGCTGAGCGGCTTGACCCGGGAGAGCCGGTCGACGAAGAGGCGGTAGCCGCGGTCGGTGGGCACCCGGCCGGCGCTGGTGTGCGGCTGCCGGATGTAGCCCTCCTCCTCCAGCACCGCCATGTCGTTACGCACCGTGGCCGGCGAGACGCCGAGCTGGTGCCGCTCGACCAGGGCCTTGCTGCCGACCGGCTCCTGCGTGGCGACGTAGTCCTCGACGATGGCGCGCAGCACGGCGAGTTTGCGGTCGTCGAGACCCATTCCCCACCTCCTGACGCACCTCGGTCCGGCCGGCGCGCGGCATCCGCCGGGCGGCTGGCACTCGACTGTAGCGAGTGCCAGTCTACGTCGGCACCCCCGCCGATGCGATGATCGCCTGACGGACCTGCGGTGCGGCCCGCCACACAGCACGGCCCACCAGGGCCGAACAGCCGGTCATCGTCGGTCTGTGTCGCTCTGGTGCGGGTTGCCCGGTGCACCTACCGTGGCGACCATGACAGAACCTCCTCGCCCTCCCGGGGCAGGGGACTCCGGCCCCCAGCCCGACCCGTCGGCGCCCTACGGCTCGCCGGCCGGTGAACCGCCGACCGCTCCACTGTCCGGCGCGCCGGGCGCGGGCGGCTATCCCCCGCCCGGTGACTATCCGCCCCCGGGTGGCTACCCGCCTCCGGGCGGCCAACCTCCGCCGGGCGGCTACCCGCCCCCCGGTGGTTACCCCCCGCCGGGCGGCACGCCGGGCTACGGCGCCGGCTACCCCGCCGGTGGCGGATACGGCCCCGCCGCGTACGCCAACAACGACGAGAAGACCTGGGCGCTGGTGTCGCACTTCGGTGGCGCCGCGGGCGTCATCGTCGGCGGTGGCCTGCTCGGCTGGGTCGCTCCGCTCATCGCGCTGATGAGCCGGGGCCAGCAGTCGCCGGCGGTCCGCGCGCACGCCGTCGCGGCGCTGAACTTCCAGATCACCTGGGCCATCGCCAGCGTGCTCGCCTGGGTGATCACGATCATCACCTGCGGGATCCTGTTCTTCGTCCCGATGCTGGTCTGGCTGGTGCCGCTGATCTTCGGGATCATCGGCGGGGTCAAGGCGAACGACGGCGTGCTCTACCGCTACCCGATGAGCTACAGCTTCACCAAGTGACTCCGCCGGCCGGCCGAGGGGGCGGCCGGCCGGCCCCGGTCACGGCAGCAGGTCGCGTACCACCGCGTCGGCCAGCAGCCGGCCGCGCAGCGTCAGCACCACCAGCCCCCGCGCGTACGCCCCGGCGTCGAGCAGCCCGGCGTCCCGGGCCCGCTCGGCGCCCGCCCGGCCGGCGGCGTCCAGCACGTCCAGCGGCAGGCCGGAGGCGAGCCGCACCCGCAGCATCACGTCCTCCATGTGCTGCTCGTCAGCGGTGAGCCGTTCCCGGGCCAGCGCGGGCGAGGCGCCCTCGGCCAGGCGCGCCGCGTACGCGCTCGGGTGCTTGACGTTCCACCAGCGCACGCCGCCGACGTGGCTGTGCGCTCCCGGGCCCAGACCCCACCAGTCGGCGCTGGCCCAGTAGAGCAGGTTGTGCCGGCACCGGGCCGCCGCCGAGCGGGCCCAGTTCGACACCTCGTACCAGGAGAATCCGGCCTCGCCGAGCGCGGCCTCCGCGGCCAGGTAGCGGTCCGCCGCCACGTCGTCGGAGGGGTACGGCAGCTCGCCGCGGCGCATCCGCGCGGCCAGCCGGGTGCCGTCCTCCACGATCAGGGCGTACGCGCTGACGTGGTCCACGCCCGCGTCGACCACCTGGGCCAGCGAGGCGGCGAAGTCCTCGGCCGTCTCGCCCGGCGTGCCGTAGATCAGGTCCAGGTTCACGTGCTCGAACCCGGCGTCGCGCGCCTCCAGCGCGGCGGCGGTGGCCCGGCCCGCGCTGTGCCGCCGGTCGAGCACCGCGAGCACGCCCGGTGCGGCGGACTGCATGCCCAGCGAGATCCGGGTGTACCCGGCGGCTCGCAGCGTCTTGAGCGACTCCGGGCTCACCGACTCGGGGTTGGCCTCGGTGGTCACCTCGGCGTCGGCGGCCAGCCCCCAGACGCGGTCGATGCCGTCGAGGATCCGGGCCAGGTCGTCGGCGGGCAGCAGGGTGGGCGTGCCGCCGCCGACGAAGACGGTGTCGACCCGGGGCGGCGGCGAGTCGCCCAGCACCCGGGCGGCCAGCTCCAGCTCGGCCAGCACGGAGTCGGCGTACGTCTCCCGGCTCGCCCCGCCGCCCAGCTCCGACGCGGTGTACGTGTTGAAGTCGCAGTAACCGCACCGGCTGGCGCAGAACGGCACGTGGACGTACACGCCGAAGCCGCGCGCGCCGACGGCGCGAGTGGCGGTGGCGGGCAGCGATCCGTCGCGCGGGACGGGTTCGCCTTCTGGAAGGACGCCGGGCATGGCCACTAGTGTGCCCGGCATGACCTCTCCGGACGCTCTCGTGCGAGTCGCCACGGCCCGTGGGGTGACCACCCTCACCCTGGACAGCCCGCACAATCGCAACGCGCTCTCCACGCCCCTGATGACCGAGCTGCTGGCCGGGCTGGCCGGCGCGGTCGCCGACGACGCGGTACGCGCGATCGTGCTCGACCACACCGGCCCGGTCTTCTGCTCCGGCGCCGACCTGAAGGAGACAGCCGCCGCGTACGCCAGCGGGACGGTGCCCGCCGGGATGCTCGGCGACGTGCTCGTCGCGGTGCGAGAGTGCCCGAAGCCGGTGGTGGCGAAGGTGGCCGGGCCGGCCCGGGCCGGCGGGCTGGGCCTGATCGCCGCCGCCGACCTGGCGGTCTGCGCGCAGGAGGCGACGTTCGCGTTCACCGAGGTGCGGATCGGGGTGATCCCGGCGGTGATCTCGGCGACCGTGCTGCCCCGGCTGGGTCAGCGGGCCGCCGCCGAGCTGTACCTGACCGGCGACACGTTCGACGGCCGCCGGGCCGCCGAGATCGGCCTGGTCACCGCCGCGGTGCCGGCCGACGAGCTGGACGCCGCCGTCGAGCGCTACTGCGCCTCGCTGGTCAAGGGCGCCCCCGGGGCGCTGGCCGGGGCGAAGGAGCTGCTGCGCCGGCCCGCCGGGCCGGACCTGCGGGCCGAGATCGCCGAGTTGGCCGCGCTGTCGACCGGGTACTTCCTCTCCGACGAGGGGCGCGAGGGCGTGATGGCGTTCCGGGAGAAGCGTCCCGCCGCCTGGGTACCCGCCGAAGACTGAGGTTCGCGGCGGGCCCCGCGTGAGCCACCTGCGGCCGACGTGGGGCCCGCCGGTCGGCCGAGAGCCGCCGTGGCGGGTGGGACGTACGCTTGTCGGACTGTCGGGACAGGGGGTGCGGGTGCGGACGCGAGCGGCGATCGTGGCATCTGGGGTGGCGGTGTGCGTGCTGGCACTGCTCGCGGTCTACGTCGTCACCAAGCAGTTCGGCGAGCACCTGCGGCTGCCCCTGGCCAGCCGGACCTGCACCGTGAAGGCGGACGGCGAGGTGGTGCTCGGCGCCGACCAGATGGCGAACGCGGCCACCATCGCGGCCATCGGGATGCAGCGCCGGATGCCCGAGCGGGCGGTGGTGGTGGCGCTGGCGACCGCGTACCAGGAGTCGCACCTGCGCAACATCGCCCACGGCGACCGCGACTCGCTCGGCCTGTTCCAGCAGCGCCCGAGCCAGGGCTGGGGCACCCCGGAGGAGATCCAGGACCCGCGGTACGCGGCGAACAAGTTCTACGCCGCGCTGAAGAAGGTCAAGGGCTGGGAGCGGATGCGGATCACCGACGCCGCCCAGCGGGTGCAGCGCTCGGCGTTCCCCGAGGCGTACCAGAAGTGGGCGGACGAGTCGGAGGTCCTCACCCGCGCGTTGCTCGGCCACGCGACCGGCGCGGTGGCCTGCACGGTCGGCTCGCCGCCGACGATGCGCGGCCCGGCCGCCGCCAGCGCCGTGCTGGAGAGCCTGTCGCTGGACTGGGGGCTGCCCCGGCTGGCCACGGCGACCGACCTGACCGCGCTCACCGTGCCGGCCGGCGACGACCGCAACGGCTGGCGGTACGCGCACTGGCTCGTCTCGCACGCCGACGACCACGGCGTGAAGAAGGTCCGCTTCGGCAACCTGGAGTGGACCGCCGAGCAGGGCTCCTGGGCCCGGGTGAAGGGCGATCCGACCACCGAGGTGCGCGCCGAGGTGTTCGCCGCGGCCTGACCGGCGCCCGCCGGGTCAGCCCTTGACCGCTCCCGCCACCAGGCCGGAGACCATCCGGCGCTGCACCAGCAGGAAGAAGACGATCACCGGCAGGGTGAACAGCGTGGACGCGGCCATGACCGAGCCCCAGGCGGTGTCGTCCCGGCCGAAGAAGAACGTCATCGCGACCGGCAGCGTGTACTTCTGCTGATCGTTGATGAACGTCAGCGCGAAGATCAGTTCGTTCCACGCGGTGATGAACGAGAAGATGCTGGTGGCGACCAGGCCGGGCGCGACGAGCGGGAACAGCACCTTGCGGAACGTCTGGGCCCGGCTGGCGCCGTCGATGGCGGCGGCCTCCTCCAGTTCCTTGGGCACCGCGGCGACGAAGCCGCGCAGCATCCAGACCGCGAACGGCAGCGAGAAACCGAGGTACGTGAGGATCAGGCTGGGCAGCGTGTTGTAGAGGCCGAGCCGCTGGATCATCAGGAACAGCGGGATGACCAGCGCCTCCAGCGGGATCATCTGCACCACCAGCAGCATGATCAGGAACGTGGTGCGCAGCTTGAACCGGAACCGGGCCACGGCGGTCGCGGCGAGCAGCGCGACCAGCCCGCTCAGCAGCACCGTCGCCAGCGCGACGAGCGCGCTGTTGAGGAAGAAGTCGGCGAACGTGACGCCCGGGATCAGGTTGCCGGTGAGGATCTCCCGGTAGTGCTCCAGCGTCGGCTCCGCCGGCACCGGCCGGGGGGTGGACGAGAAGATCTCCCGGTTGGGCTTCAGCGAGGTCGCCACCATCCAGTAGACCGGGAACGCGGCGAAGAGCGCGACCAGCAGGCCCGCGCCGTTGAGGGCGATCTTCTTCATCATTCGTCCTCCTGCCGCAGCACCATGCGGACGTACAGGGCGGTCACCACGAGCAGGATCACGGTGAGGATGACGGCGATGGCGGAGCCGAGGCCGTACTTGGGCGGCGGCGAGAACGCCTCCGCGTACGAGTAGATCGACAGCATGAACGTCGACCGGTCCTGGGTGCCGCCGGCCAGCACGAACTGCTGGGTGAAGACCTTGAAGTCCCAGATCGTGGAGAGCACCACGAGGATGCCGAAGACCGGCCGCAGCACGGGGAACGTGACCGACCAGAACACCTTCCACGGCCCGGCGCCGTCGACGCGGGCCGCCTCCTGCAGCTCCGTCGGCACGCTCTTGAGCCCGGCCAGGACGCTCACCGCGATGAACGGGAACGAGTGCCAGACCACCACGAGCGTCAGGATGGCGAAGAACAGCAGCGGGTCGTTGAACCAGCCGTACCCGGTCCAGTCGCTGCGCCCGAACAGCGCCGTGGACAGCCCGTCCGGGAGCTTGTTGAACAGCCAGGTGACCAGGCCGCTGGTGTCGTCGAAGATCCACTTCCAGACGATCGTGCCGGTCAGCGCCGGGGTGGCCCAGGCGAGCATCACGCAGCTCGCCACGAACGTGGCCATCTTCTTGCCCAGGCGGTTGAGCAGCAGCCCGACCAGCGTGCCGAGGATCATCGTGAGCGCCACGTTGGCGAGCGCGAACAGCACGGTGTTGCGCAGCACCGTACGGAAGAACGGGTCGCCGAGGATCTGCGCGTAGTTGGCCAGGCCGACCCACGGCCACTCGCGGTCGCCGCGTAGCTGCCGGACGCTGTCCAGCTTGTGGAAGGACATCCACACGACCTGGCCGAGCGGCCAGAGCAGCAACACGGCGATGATCGCCAGGCAGGGCAGCAGGAGCAGGTACGGAAGGTGGTCCACCCGGCGACGGCGCCGCCGCGCGGGGGTCTCCCGCGCGGCGGCCTCGCCGGTGGCCTCGGTCAGCGTGGTCACTTGGCGTTGAGGATGCTTTCCATCTCGGTGGCCGCGTCGGCGGTGGCCTTCTCGACCGTCTTCTGGCCCTTGATGACCGAGCTGTTCATCGCCTGGGTCACCGTCTTGGTGCGGCTGACCTCGACCCACTTCGGGGTGAGCGGGGTCAGCTTGGTGTTCTGGATGGCGGTGGCGAACGCGGCCATCACCTTGTCGTTCGCGTAGTCGCCGCTGCTGACCAGGTCCTGGTAGACCGGGAAGAAGCCGAGGCTGCTGGCGAACTCCTTGTCCTTCTGCTTGCTCAGCAGCACGGTCATGTAGTCCCAGGCCAGCGCCTGCCGCTCGCTGTCCTTCCAGATGGCGATGTCGGATCCGCCGGCGAACGCCGGGGCGGGCTTGCCGTCCGGGCCGGGGATCGGGAACGTGCCCCACACCTTCTCGATGTCGGGGTTGTCCTTCTTCATCGCGCCGCCCTGCCAGCTACCGGCGAACGCCATGGCGGCCTTGCCGGTGGCGAACTGGGTGCGGGCGTCGACCTCGTTCCACCCGGCCGCGGCCGGCGGGGCGACCTTGTGCACGGTCACCAGGTCGGTCCAGAACTTGACCGCCTTCTGCGCCTCGGGCGTGTTGTAGCCGGACTTCCAGCTGTCGCCCTCCTTGGTGGCGATCTCCGCGCCGGCACCCCAGAGGAAGGAGTAGAACGGCAGCTCGGAGTTGCCGGGCAGGGCGATGCCGTAGGTGCCGGGCTTCTTGGCCTGCACGGCCTTCGCCGCGGCGACCATCTCGTCCCAGGTCGTCGGCGGCTTCACGCCGGCCTCGGCGAACCAGTCGGTGCGGTAGTAGACGGCGCGCACGCCGGCGTACCACGGCACGCCGTACTGCTTGCCGTCGAGCTGGGCGTTCTTGACCAGGTCGGGCAGGATGTCCTTGCCCTCGGACCAGCCGTTGAACTTGTCCGAGACGTCGGCCAGGGCCTCCTGTGCGGCCCAGCCCTGGGTCTCGGTGTTGCCCAGCTCGGTGACGTCCGGGCCCTCGCCACCGGCGAGCGCGGCCTGGAACTTCTTCGGCGCCTCGAGCCAGGGGATGTACTGCACCACGACGTCGGTCTCGGGGTGCTTCTTCTTGAACTCCGCCTCGACGCTGTCGAGGAACGTGGTCTGGGCGTCGCCGCCCTCACCCATCATCCACACAGTGAGCTTGCTGTTGTCGGCGGCCTTGTCGTCGTCGCCGGAGCCACCGCACGCGGTCAGCACCAACGCGGCCGACGCCACGATGGCGGTGACCGGAGCCAGCCGCTTCCACCTGTTCACGCCATATCTCCCTCAGGGCCGTTTGGCACTAACCTTCTCCGCCGCACCTTAGTAGGAAAATTTCCTTTACAACAGGGGGTGTTCGTGACGGAGGGCACAGGCGACCGTATCGCAGCCGGAGGCCCGGCCGACATCGATGCCGTCCGGGCAGTTCAGGGCCCCACGTACGCCGACGGGCGCCCGGCCGGTGAGGCCGGGCGCCCGTCGAGGCGCGTGGTGCGGGGTCAGTAGCGCGAGACGCTGCGGCGACGGCCGATACCGGCCACCAGGGCCACGCCGATCGCGGCGAAGAGCACCTGCAGCAGCAGCTCGCGCCAGTCGATGCCGGCGGTCTCGGCGAAGCCGGAGGCCCGGGCCACGATCGTGCCCAGAAGCGCGGCGCCGACGCCGATCAGCATGTGCAGCCACATCGGCATGTTCTGCCGGCCCGGCACGACCAGCCGGCCCAGCGCGCCGACGATCAGACCCACGACGAGCGCGGTGATGATGCCCCAGACGGTGAACTCCACGGTCGGTCCTCCTAAGCGATTTCGCACGTTCTGTGTGCGTTTGCTGTCGTGCCCGCTAAGTGCCCGACGCATCGAAAACCGAAACCGGCGGCATCGACCGCCGCTCCCCCGACCGGGACGAACCCGCAGGTGGGAGCGCTGCCAGAGGCTGAAAATTTCCTGGGTACGCGAACCGGCCGGCGCCCTGGGGACAGGACGCCGGCCGGTTCGTGGAGCCTGACCGTTACTTCTTGCCGGCGGGCTTGCCGTCGCCGGAGTCGGACGACAGCGCCGCGATGAACGCCTCCTGAGGAACCTCCACCCGGCCCACCATCTTCATCCGCTTCTTGCCCTCCTTCTGCTTCTCCAGCAGCTTGCGCTTCCGGCTGATGTCACCGCCGTAGCACTTGGCGAGCACGTCCTTGCGGATCGCGCGGATGGTCTCCCGGGCGATCACCCGGCTGCCGATGGCCGCCTGGATCGGCACCTCGAACTGCTGGCGCGGGATCAGCGAGCGCAGCTTCGCCGCGATCGTCGTGCCGTACGTGTACGCCTTGTCCTTGTGCACGATCGCGCTGAACGCGTCGACCGGCTCGCCGTGCAGCAGGATGTCGACCTTGACCAGGTCGGACGCCTGCTCGCCGGAGGGCTCGTAGTCCAGCGAGGCGTACCCCTTGGTGCGGCTCTTGAGCTGGTCGAAGAAGTCGAAGATGATCTCGGCCAGCGGCAGCGTGTAGCGCAGCTCCACCCGGTCGGCGGAGAGGTAGTCCATGCCGAGCAGGCTGCCCCGGCGGCCCTGGCACAGCTCCATCACCGCGCCGACGTAGTCGTTCGGGGTCAGCACCGTCGCCCGCACGGTCGGCTCGTACACCTCGGCGATCTTGCCGGTCGGGTACTCGCTCGGGTTGGTGACCACGATCTCCTCGCCGTCCTCCTGGATGGCCCGGTAGACCACGTTCGGGGCGGTGGAGATCAGGTCGAGGTTGAACTCCCGCTCCAGCCGCTCCCGGATGATCTCCAGGTGCAGCAGGCCGAGGAAGCCGCAGCGGAAGCCGAAGCCCAGCGCGCCGGAGGTCTCCGGCTCGTACGTGAGCGCCGCGTCGTTGAGCTTGAGCTTGTCCAGCGCCTCGCGCAGGTTCGGGTAGTCCGAGCCGTCGATCGGATAGAGACCCGAGTAGACCATCGGCTTCGGATCCTTGTAGCCGCCGAGCGCCTCCTTGGCCGGGTTGTTGTTGATGGTGACGGTGTCACCCACCCGGGACTGGCGCACGTCCTTCACGCCGGTGATCAGGTAACCCACCTCGCCGACGCCGAGCGCGTCGGCCTTCACCATCTCCGGCGAGATGACGCCGATCTCCAGCAGCTCGTGGACCGCGCCGGTGGACATCATCTTGATCCGGTCCCGGGCGGAGATCCGGCCGTCGATCACCCGGACGTACGTGACCACGCCCCGGTAGACGTCGTACACCGAGTCGAAGATCATCGCGCGGGCCGGAGCCGCGGCGTCGCCCACCGGCGGCACGAACTGGCGGACGATCTCGTCCAGCAGGTAGGGCACGCCCTCGCCGGTCTTGCCGGAGACCTTGATGCAGTCCGCCGGGTCGCCGCCGATCAGGTGGGCCAGCTCCTCGGCGTACTTCTCCGGCTGGGCGGCCGGCAGGTCGATCTTGTTGAGCACCGGGATGATGTGCAGGTCGTTCTCGAGCGCCAGGTAGAGGTTGGCCAGCGTCTGCGCCTCGATGCCCTGCGCGGCGTCGACGAGCAGGATCGCGCCCTCGCAGGCGGCCAGCGAACGGGACACCTCGTAGGTGAAGTCCACGTGGCCCGGGGTGTCGATCATGTTGAGCACGGCGGTCTCGCCGGCCCGGTCGCCCTCGCGGATCGTCCACGGCATCCGCACGGCCTGGCTCTTGATGGTGATGCCGCGCTCGCGCTCGATGTCCATCCGGTCCAGGTACTGCGCGCGCATCTGCCGCGGGTCGACCACACCGGTGAGCTGCAACATCCGGTCGGCCAGGGTCGACTTCCCGTGGTCGATGTGGGCGATGATGCAGAAGTTCCGGATGCGCGCCGGGTCGGTGGCACCAGGAGCGTTCGCGCCGGGATCGAGCGTCGGTGGCACAGCGGTCCGTTCTGGTCGGCTGACGTGAGCGGCCGGCGCGCCGCCGGCCCCCTCCATGGTCCCACGTCGCCCGGGGCGCGCCCGGACTCCCCCTTCACTCCACCGCTATTCCACGGGTGGCTCCGCTATTCCACGGGTGGCTCGACGAACAGGGCGGCCAGCCTCGGCAGGCGGCGGCGGGCCTCCTCCTCGTCGTCGAAGTCCCAGAAGTCGTTGAGGTCGGGCACCGGAACCGGGTCACGCTCGGCCGGCAGGTCGGACGCGGTGGCCTTCCGGTACGCGTCCCACGGCACCGCCAGCATCTCCTCGCACTCGAACTCCTCGCCGCTGAGCGCCGCGGCACGCACCTGCGGCAGCTCGGCCAGCGCGTCGGGGTCGCCGACCGCCCGCGCGAACACCGCCCGCCCCTGGGTCATCAGCCAGCCCCGGAAGTATTCGAAGCCGTCGTCCGAGGCGCCCCCGTTGATGAGGTAGGCCGCGCCCCAGAGGTCGACCTTGTAGGAGGCGGCGAGCACCCGCCGCTGGTGGTGGGCGTACCCGACGATCTCCTCCGGGTCGCGCTCGGCCAGCAGCGCGACCGCCCGGGCGGCGACCGCGTCGGGCTCTCCCCCGGCACCCGCGCGGGCGTCGTCGATCAACTGCCAGAACTCCTCGGTCCTCATGACGGGCAGTCTGGCAGAGCCCACCGACGCGCCGGTTCGCCGCGCACCGCCGGTGCGGCAGCATGGAGCGGTGCGCGCGATCTCCCTACCGCCGGTTCCGTACGGGTCGACAGCCGTCCGGCCCGGCTGGGCCGACCTGCCGGCCGGGCTGCGGGACGCGCTGGCCGCCCGGATCGGCGGCGAACCGGCGGCGGTCCGGGTGACGGCCGGCGGGTTCACCAGCGGCTTCGCCGCCGTACTGACCGGCCTTACCGGCGAGCGCGTGTTCGTCAAGGCGGCGGCACTGCACGGGCAACGGCACCTGGTCGACTGGTACGCCCACGAGGCGGTGATCCTGGCCCGGCTCCCGGCGGGCCTGCCGGTGCCCCGGCCGCGCTGGGCGCTCACCGAGTCCGGCTGGTACGCGGTCGCGCTCGACGCGATCGACGGGCACACCCCCCGGCTGCCCTGGGAGCCGGCCGAGCTGCACGCCGCCCTCGCCACGTACGCCGAGATCGCCGCCGCGCTCGCCGAACCGCCCGCGGAGCTGGCCGCGCTCCGGCTCCCCCGCCTCGCGGACCTGGCCCGCGACGACATCCTCTGGTGGGGCGAGGTGGCCGCCGGACGCGAGCCGCTGCCCGAGCCGGCGGCCGGCGCGCCGCTGGCCGAGCTGGTCGCGCTGGAGTCGCGCCTGCCCGGGTACGCCGACGCGGCACCCGGGCTGGCCCACGGCGACCTGCGGGTGGACAACCTCCTGATCGACTCCGGCGGACGGGCCTGGCTGTGCGACTGGCCCTGGCTCTGCCACGGGCCGGCCTGGTTCGACCTGGCCGGGCTGCTGCTCACCGCATACGCCAGCGGCCTGGACGCGGACGCCGCGTTCGCCGCCCACCCGGCGGCGGCCGGGGCGCCCGCTGACGCGCTGGACGTGACGCTCGCCGCGCTGGCCGGGTACTTCCTGACCGGCGCCGAGGCCGGGCCGTCCAACGCCTCCCCGCACCTGCGCGCCCACCAGCGCTGGAGCGGGGAGCAGGCACTCGGCTGGCTGGCCGAGCGCCGGGGCTGGTCCTGGGCACACCCCACCCCTTCCCCTTGATCCACACCAGTTCGGCGAGATGGCGGCATCCCACGGGCCCTGACCCCGCCACCTCCCCGAAGTGGCCCGCCGCTTCGGGTTGGTGGTGGGGATCGGACGGGCCGGGCGGAGGCGTTTTGGCTCGTACGGGGCCGACCTGGTAGCCTGGCTTTTCGCGCGGCGATGACGCATGCTCGTCGTGCGCGAAAGCAGACCAACCCGAGCTATCAAGACGAGGCTGTCGCGTGGCGAACATCAAGTCCCAGATCAAGCGCAACCGGCAGAACGAGAAGCGCCGGCTGCGTAACAAGTCGGTCAAGTCGTCGCTGAAGACCGCCATCCGGAAGTTCCACGAGGCTGCCGAGGCGGGCGACACCGAGAAGGCCACCGTGCTCATGCGTGAGGCCACCCGCAAGCTGGACAAGGCTGCCAGCAAGGGTGTCATCCACTCGAACCAGGCGGCCAACCGGAAGTCGGCGATCGCCAAGCGCGTCGCCTCGTTCTCTGCCTGACCAGCGCTACAGATCCCACCGGAAGCCCCGGGGTCATTGTGCCCGCGGGGCTTCCGCCTGTCCGCACTCCCCCACGGAGCGGACGCAGCGCGCGGAGATCTTGGAGGATTTCGGCCCCTATAGGGGCCCTTTCGTACCAAGATCTGCGGCGGTGATCGGTGCCGCCGACGGGCAGCGGTGGCCCGGACTGGGTGCATGTGCGGTCGGCTGGCCGGTGATCACGTCGGCGGGAGGATGCGGACCTCGGGAGGCGCGGCGGGCGGCTTTGGTGTGCCGCAGCCCACCGCGGCCGAGGCGAGCTGGGGGTCGGCGCACACCGGGGACGCCGTGGTCACCGCTCGCCGGGGCGGTCGAACGTCGAGCGTCGCGGCTGGTGGTAGCGGACGCCCCGAGGGTCGGCGACCGGCGTCGGAGTGCCCGGAAACGCCCGCCCGCTCGCCGGCGCCGCGCCGCCTGACAACGCGCGAGCGCTCGCCGATGTCGGTGCGCCCGGCAGTGCGCGGGCGCTAGTGGGCACCCGGGCCCGCCCGATCACCGGCTCCATCTGCCGGCGGAAGCGGTCCCGCTCCTGCTCGGGCACCTGCGCGGCGGTGCGGACGACCATCTCGGCCACCACGTCGTTGAGCTTGACCATCGCGGCCACCGCGACCGGCAGCACGAGCACCGCCCACCAGCTCACCAGTTCGGCGAGCGCGAGCAGCACGGCCAGCGCCACCGCGCCCTCGAAGAAGAGGAAGCAGAGCACCCCACCCGGGTTGACGAAGCGCAGTCCCAGCACCCGGGCGTAGAGCGGGCGGTACCGCTCCTCGTCCGTGGCCACCGTCGACCACGCTCGGGTCACCGGGCGCCGCCCTGCCGGGCCGCCGCCACCGAGAACACGGCCCGCTCCAGCGCGTACGCCCGGTCGTCGGCGCCGCCCTTGACGGCCGCGTTGCACTCGGCGGCCACCCGCATCGCCTCGACCAGGCCCTCGGGCGTCCAGCCCCGGGCGCGCACCTGGGCCTTCTCGATCTTCCAGGCCGGCATGCCGAGCGTCTTGGCCAGCTGGAACGCGCTGCCCCGGCCGGCGGCGGCGACCCGGGCCACGGTCCGTACGCCGTCGGCCAGCGCGTCGGCGATCGGCACCGGGTCGACGCCGACGTGCAACGCCCACCGCAGCGCCTCCAGCGCGCCGGGCACGTCACCGACCATCGTCGCGTCGGCGACGGTGAAGCCGGTCACCTCGGCCCGTCCCCGGTAGTACCGGGCGACCGTGTCCGCGCCGATCCGCCCGTCGGTGTCGGCGACCAGCTGCGAGCAGGCGGCGGCCAGCTCACGCATGTCGTTGCCGACGGCGGCGACCAGGGCGTCGGCCGCGTCGGGCGTGCACTTGCCGCCGATGCGGCGGATCTCGTCCCGCACGAACGCGGCCCGCTCCCGGTCGCCCTTGAGCTTCACCGCCGGCACCACAGCGGCGCCGGCCGCCCGCAGGCCGTCGGCGAACGCCTTGCCCTTGGCCCCGCCCAGGTGCAGCACGACGAGCTGCACGTCGGGGTCGGGATTCTTCGCGTACGCGAGCAGCGCGGTCGACAGGTCCTTGCGGGCGTCCTGACCGGAGCGGAGCACGAGCACCCGGCGACCGCCGAACAGCGACGGGCTGAGCATCTCGGCGATCTCGCCGACGGTGAGCGTGCCGGCCTGGTATTCCCGCACGTCCACGTCGGGGTCGACCTCGCGGGCCCGGGCGACGGCTTCGGTGACCGCTCGCGTGGCGAGCAGCTCCTCGTCGCCGAGGACGAGCACAATAGGAGGCAGGTCGGCGGGGGTCACGTCGCCCATACTCGCACGCCCTCCGACCCGGCCGGGCCTGCTCATCGGGGACTGTGACGGCGCAGCCCGCACACAGCGCAAATCCAGACATTTGCCTTGATCCCCCATCTACTGCGACAAGATCCCCCGGTTATCGAGGCGGCCCCGACTCGGCCCCGCGTTTCACCACCGCGAGACCGGCACCCGCCCGGACCGCCGCCACGTCCCCGTCGGTGTCGGTACGCAGCACCCGCGCGCCGCCCCGGGTCAGCCGGTCCAGCAGCCCGGCGTTGGGGTGCCCGTAGTCGTTGTCGACCCCCACGCACACCAGCGCCACCGCCGGGCGCACCGCGGCGAGGAACTCCGGCGCCTGGTACGCCGACCCGTGGTGGGCCACCTTCAGCACGTCGGCCCGGATCTGGGCGGCCGGCGTCGTCTCCAGCATCGCCCGCTGTTCCTCCGTCTCGGCGTCCCCGGTGAGCAGGATCCGTACCCCGCCCACGGTGGCGGCCAGCACCAGCGAGTTGTTGTTCGGATCGGACCGGCTTCCCCGCAGCGGGTACGGCGGCCCGACGGCGACCAGGTCCACCGCGCCCGCCCGCCACCGCCACCCCGCCTGCACCGAAGCGACCGGCGCACCGGCCCGGCGGGCCGCATCCCGTACCTGGGCTGCGCCGTAGGGCGGCTCGGACCAGGACGGACCCACCACCGCACCCACCCGACGGCCGCGGAACACCCCGGCCACGCCGCCGACGTGGTCGACGTGGAAGTGGCTGACCACCAGTAGCGGCACGTCGCGTACGCGGAGGCGGCGCAGGCAGGCGTCCACGCCGGACGGCTCCGGGCCGGCGTCGACCACCACGGCCCGGCCGGCGCCGACCGGCAGCACCACCGCGTCCCCCTGCCCCACCGCGCACGCCACCACCACCCAGCCGCGCGGCGGCCAGCCGGAGGCGAGCAGCCGGACCGGCACCGCGCCAAGCACCACCGCCACCGCGACGACAGCGATCAGCCGGCGCGCCCGGCGTCGGCGGAAGGCGAGCAGCAGCGCCACGCTCACCGCCGCCAGCAGCAGGGCGCCGGCCACCCCGCCCGCCCACGGCAGGTTCCCGGCCGGCAGGTCCGCCCCGTACGCGGCCACCGCCACCAGCCAGCGCGCCGGCCAACTCGCCAGCCAGGCCAGGAACTCCGCGCCGCCCGGCCACACCGGCGACAGCACCGCCGCCAGCACGCCGAGCACAGTGGCCGGCGCGACGGCCGGCACCGCCAGCAGGTTCGCCGGCACGGCCACCAGGCTGACAGTGGCGGACAGTCCGGCGATCACCGGGCCGCAGGCGAGTTGTGCTGCGGCCGGCACCGCCAGCGCCTCGGCCAGCCCGCTCGGTACGCCCCGCCGCCGCAGCGCGTCCCGCCATCCCGGCGCGAGCAGCAGCAGTCCGCCGGTGGCACACACCGACAACGCGAAACCCGGATCGCCCGCGAGGTCCGGGTCGAACAGGACCAGCCCGGTGACCGCCGCGGCGAGCGCGGGCAGCGCCGATCGGGACCGCCCGGCGGCGAGCGCGGCGAGCCCGATCGCGCCCATCGCCGCGGCGCGCACCACGCTCGGCGAAGGCCGGACGAGGATGACGAACCCGACGAGCGCGAGTACGCAGAGCGTGGCGGCGGTACGCGGACCGGCGCGCGCCCAGCGGGCCAGCAGCAGCACCGCCCCGACGACGATCGCCACGTTGGAGCCGGACACCGCGTTGAGGTGCGTCATCCCGGTGGCCCGGAAGTCCTCCTCCACCTCCGGAAGCAGCCGGCGGGTGTCGCCCACCACGAGCCCTGGCAGCAGCCCGCCCGGCGCGTCGGGCAGCGGCTCGCAGGCCCGTTGCAGCCCGGCGCGCAGCACGCCTGCCGCCCGTTGCGGCCACGACGCGTCGCCGCGCAGCGTGGGCGGGTCGGCGGTGGAGAGCACGGCGGCGGTGAGGTCGCCGCCACGCGGGGCGGACAGCCGTCCCCGGCTGGTGACCCGCTGCCCGGGCAGCAGTGGACGCCAGGCCGGGTCGGTGGCGAGCACCAGCGCGCGGACGGGACCGGTGACGCGAGCGCCGTCGGGTCCGGTGAGCCGGATCAGATCCACGCGGACCAGCAGCATCGGTGGGCGGCCGGGCGCACCGCGTACCGGACGGGGGTCGTCGCGGAGCACCAGCTCGGCGGTGACCGGGGCACGGTCGGTGACGAGCGCGCGGACCGGGGCGGCGTCGCGGACCGCGACCCGGGCGCCGGTGGCGGCCGCGCCGCAGAGCACGCCGAGCAGCACGGCGACCGCGATCCAGCCGTAGCGGCGGACCGTTGCACCCGGCCGGCCCAGCACGCCGCACAGGTGTAGGCCCGTGACCAGGGCGAGCGCGGCGGCGACGGCGGCCATCCACACCGTCACCCGGACCGTGAGGTGCAGCCCGGCCAGCGCGGCGAGCCAGGCCGCAACCGCCAACCCGGCCAGCCGAAGATCGGGCACGTCGCGGTCGGCCGCGTCGCCATCGAGGGGCGCGGGAAACCCTCGGCCGAGCTCACCGCCCGCCACAGCGCCGGACAGCGTCCCGGAGGCCACGGGAACGCCCCGACCACGCTCACCCCCCGCCGCAGCGCCGGCCGGCCCGGTCTCGTGAGCACCGGCTCGCCCTGCGGCGCTCCTACCGGCGATGCCAGGGCGATCCAGGGCCGGGCGCGGCCCGCGTCGCCGGCTCACACCGTCACCAGTTCCTTGAGCTGCTCGTACCGGGCGTCGCCGATGCCGTCGACCTGGCGCAGGTCGGACACGGACCGGAACCCGCCGTTGCGGTCCCGGTGGTCGAGGATCCGCTGGGCGAGGACCGGCCCGACGCCAGGCAGCGCGTCGAGCTGGGCCAGCGTCGCCGTGTTGAGGTTGACCGGGCCGGCGGGCGCCGCCGAGCCGCCCGGCGCACCGCCGCCCGCTGCGGCGGGTCCGGCCTGCCCCGGCGGGGCGGTGACGCCGACCAGGATCAGCTCCCCGTCGGTGACCTTGCGAGCCGGGTTGAGCAGCGCCACGTCGACACCGGGCAGCGCGCCGCCGGCCGCCTCGATCGCGTCGGCCACCCGCGCGCCGGCCGGGAGGCGGACGAGGCCGGGACGCCGGACCTTGCCGGCCAGCGCGACGACCACCTGACCGGGTGAGCCGGCCGGCGCGGGCACGCCGGGGACAGCTTCGGTCGCCGCGCTCACCGGCGCCTCGGCGGACGCCGCTACCGGCTGGACGGGCTCGGCGCTGGGACGTGAGCGCCACGCCCAGACGGCGGCCATCACGACCACCACTGCCGCCACCGCCGCGAGCGCCCGCACACCCCGGCGGCCGGGGTCGAACGCCCCTGGGCCGGGCAGCCGGGACACCAGACCTCGCACAGACGCCGACGGAGGGTCAATCTCGGCGTCCGTCGCAACGGACGCGGGATCGCCGAATGGCTGCTCCCACACGCCGTCAGGCTCCGGGAGAGCTGGTCGCAGCCCGTAGCCCGGCTCGCCCTCACCTGTCACACGCCCGGAACCGGATCCGGGCCGATCCTCCGGGCCCAGCCCACCGCCGGATCCCGAACCAGGCCGAGCCCTGGATCCCAGACCGGCCCCACCGGACCCGCGCGCAGAGCCGGACGGATCCTTGGAGTCCGGCCCGAACGCACCAGGGCCGCGCCCAGAGGCGGAATCCAGCCCGGTCCCACCTGACCCAGGTTCGAGACCCGGCTCGAAGGACCGCCGGGGCTCGGGCGGAGACAGCGCCTCCGGCATCATCGCGCCGATGGGCCGGCGCGGACGGCCGACAAGAGCCGGCGGGGCGGCACCTGCCGCATCAGCGCCCCCGAACAGCCGGGCGAGCCGCCGCCGTACCGTCGTCTCCTCGTCGTCTGGCACGGCTCGGGACGCTACGGCGACGGCTCGTCAACCGTCGGCCGGTGAACTCTCACCTGTGGACGACGGGAGCACTGTGGACAGCAACCCGATCAAACCCTGATTGTGCTAGGGCAGCCGGGAGGCGAAGCTCAGCGCGCCTCCGGGTCCAGGCCGAGCGCGGCCCGTCCCCCGTCCACCGGCACCGTCGCGCCGTTGACGAACGAGGCGCGGTCGGAGAGCAGGAACGCGACCACCTCGGCCACCTCGTCGGTACGCCCGATCCGGCCGAGCGGGTGCAGCCTGGCCATCTCCGCGTCGACGTGCGCCACCCCGGCCGGGTCGAGTCCGGCCAGGTAGGCGGCGTGCCGTTCGGTGTGGATCGAGCCGAGCGCGACGGCGTTGGCGCGGATGCCGCGCGGACCGTAGTCGACGGCGAGCGCCCGGGTCAGCCCCTCCAACGCGGCCTTCGCGGTGGCGTACGGCAGCGCGCCGGGCACCGCCCGGCGGGCCTGGTGGGAGGAGACGTTGACGATCGCGCCGCCGGACCCGGCGGCCAGGAACCGGCGTACGGCGGTGCCGGCTCCCGCGACGGCGGGCCGCAGGTTGAGCGCGATCAGGTCGACGACCTCAGCCGCGGGCGCGCGGTGCAGGTCGGCGTCGCGGAAGACGGCGGCGTTGTTGACCCAGCCGGCCAGCGGCGCGTACGCCTCGGCGCGGTCGGCGGCCCGGCCGGTGACCGCCTCGTCGCCGGCGTCGCCGGTCACGGCGTGCAGCCGGTCGGCCAGCGGATGCCGGGCCAGCCAGTCTAGCGCGCTGGTGTCCCGCTCGACCACGACCACGGTTCCGCCGTCGGCGGCCAGCCGTTCGACGATGGCCCGTCCGACTCCGCGCCCGCCGCCGGTGACGACGTACGACAGTGGGCTCATCCGGCCACCCTAGGGCGTGCGGCGGTGCACCACCACGCATGCCAGGCCGGGTCCGGCGTGCGCGGCGACCACCGCTCCGGCCTCGGTGACGTACGTGTCGTGCAGGCGGTCGCCCAGCCGCTCGGTCAGCGCCGCCAGCAGTTGCTCGGCCCGTTGCGGCGCGGCGAGGTGGTGCACGGCGAGGTCCACAGGGGCGTCGTCCGCTGCCTCGACTGCCAGGTCGATCAGGCGTGCCACGCCCCGGCTGGCGGTACGGACCTTGTCCTTCACCACGATCGCGCCGTCCGGCATGTGCATGATCGGCTTGACCGAGAGGGCGGTGCCGAGCAGTGCCTCGGCCGCGTTGATCCGGCCGCCCCGGCGCAGGAACTCCAGCGTGTCGACGTAGAAGTAGATGGTGGTACGGGCGACCGCGTCCAGCGCCGCGTCGCGTACCCCGGTCAGGTCGGCACCCCCGGCGGCGGCCGCGGCGGCGGCGAGCGCCGGGAAGCCGAGGCCCATGCCGGTGGATCGGCTGTCGACCACTGTCACCCGGTCGTCGCCGACCTCGGCGGCGGCCAGCCGGGCGGCCTCGACGGTGCCGGACAGCTCGGCGGACAGGTGCACCGACACGACCCCGTCGGCGCCCTCGGCGAGCAGCGCGCGGTAGACCTGCGCGAACTGTTCCGGCGCGGGCCGGGACGTGCTCACCGAGACCCGCCGGCCGCTCAGCGCGCGGGTGGCGTCGGCCGGGGAGGTCTCGACGCCCTCCAGCCCTTCCGCGCCGTTGAGGACGACTGTGAGCGGGACGACTGTGAGCCCGCGTGCGCGGACCAGGTCGGGCGGCAGGTAGGCGGTGGAGTCGGTGACGACCGCGACGGGCATGACCGGCACGCTAGCCGATGGCGCTGTGACGTGCCGGGGCCGGAGGTGTCAGACCGCGTCGGTGAGCGCCGGCTGGGTGATCAGGCCGACGTTGTGCGCGCGCAGGTGCCAGCCCCGGACGTCGTCGTGGCGCAGTTCGGTCCAGTGGCAGTTGGCCAGCGAACCGAGGCTGCGCAGCACCGTGTGGTCCCAGCCGAGCAGGTGGCCGACGCCCTGCCGGGCGCCGCCGCCGTGGGTGGTCACCACGACGGTGCCGCCGGTGGCCAGGTCGGCCGCGTCCTGGAACCCGGCGCCGAGCCGGGCGCCCAGGTCACCCAGGGGCTCGATGCCGGCGCCGGGGTCGGGGTCGCCGGCCCGCCAGCGGGCGTACTCGTCGGGGTAGCGCTCGGCCACCTCGGTGAGGGTGAGGCCCTGCCAGGTGCCGAAGTGCCGTTCGCGCAGCCGGGCGTCGGAGCGTACCGGCAGCCCGGTCAGCGCCGCGAGCGCGGCGGCGGTGTCGGCGGCCCGGCGCAGGTCGCTGGCGACGATCGCGTCCGGGCGCAGCGCGGCCAGCACCGGCGCGGCGGCGCGGGCCTGCTCCCGGCCGAGGTCGTTGAGCGGCACGTCGGTCTGGCCCTGGACCCGGCTCGCGGCGTTCCAGTCGGTGTTGCCGTGCCGCCAGACGATCAGGCGGGTCATTCGGCGGTGGCGGTGCCGGCGGCCGAGTCGGCCAGGTCGCGATCGGTGAACGGGATCTGCGGGCAGTCCTTCCAGAGCCGGTCGAGCGCGTAGAACTCGCGCTCCTCGGTGTGCTGGACGTGGACCACGATGTCGACGTAGTCGAGCAGCACCCAGCGGCCGCCCCGCTCGCCCTCGCGGCGCACCGGCTTGGCCTTCTCCGGCAGCTCCAGCAGGCGCTCCTCGATGGCGTCGACGATGGCGAGCACCTGACGCTCGTTCGGAGCGGCGGCCAGCAGGAACGCGTCGGTGATCGCGAGCTGGTCGCCCACGTCGATGATGACGATGTCCTGTGCCTTCTTGTCGGCCGCGGCCTGGGCGGCGGCCATCGCCAGCTCGTGCGCGCGTTCGGAAACTGTCACCGTTCTCCTTCGATCAACCGTGCGACCCTCCAAGCCTCTCACACCCGGCGGTGCGCCGACTTGTCAGTTCTGGTCGATTTCAGGCATGAACCGGGACGTACGGGGGCGAATCACCGCTGGTAGAGGCGCCGTTTCGCGATGTACTGCACCACACCGTCGGGCACCAGGTACCACACCGGCTCCCCGCGGGCGACGCGCGCGCGGCAGTCGGTCGAGGAGATGGCCATCGCGGGCACCTGCACCAGGCTCACCGAGTCGGCCGGGAGGTGCTTGTCGGTGAGTTCGAAACCGGGCCGGGTCACGCCGATGAAGTGGGCCAGTTCGAGCGCCTCGTCCAGGTCCTTCCAGGAGAGGATGCGCTCCAGGGCGTCCGCCCCGGTGATGAAGAACAGCTGCGCCTTCGGGCCGTACTCGGCGTGCAGGTCGCGCAGCGTGTCGACGGTGTAGGTGGGACCGCCCCGGTCGATGTCGACCCGGCTCACCTGGAAACGCGGGTTGGAGGCGGTGGCGATCACCGTCATGAGGTAGCGGTCCTCGGCCGGGGTGACCGCTTCCTCCGCCTTCTGCCACGGTTGCCCGGTCGGCACGAACACGACCTCGTCCAGACCGAACCGGTCGGCCACCTCGCTCGCCGCCACCAGGTGCCCGTGGTGGATCGGGTCGAACGTGCCGCCCATGATGCCGACCCGCCGGATGTCTTCCTCCACCCAGCGATCGTAGGCCGCGCCCCGCACGGGCCCGGGCGGGGTCGGCCACGCCGGGCGGATGAGCCCGCCCGGCGTGGCTTCGGTCAGGCCGACGCGGCGGCCACCGCCGTCCGGGCCACGAGCGCCCGGCGCATGTCGTCGTCCAGGTCGGTCACCCACCGCCGCAGGCCGGGCGTCAGGTCGTCGCGGGCCAGCAGCGCCGCGGCCGTCTCCCGGGTGGTCTGCGCCACGGCGTAGCGGGGGTACGCGGCGATAGTGACCGCGTCGGCCACCCACGCGGTACGCAGACGCGCCGCCGCCGGCATGTCGGCGAAGTAGCGCTCCACGTAGCCGGCGGTCAGCTCGGCCTGCTCGGGCTGCCAGAAGCCCTCTGCGGTCGCCTCGACCAGGCGGTTGGACAGCTCGGTGCTGCGGGTGACGATCTCCCAGGCGGCGCGCTTCGCGTCGGCGTCGGGCAGCGCGGCCCGGCACGCGGCGGCCTGCTCGGCGCCGGTGGCGCTGCGGTCGGCGTCGGTCTCGGCGTCGATCTCCGGCGTCCCGGCCGCGCCGAGCACCACGAGCCGGCGCAGCACCGCCCAGCGCAGGTCGGCGTCGATCGCCAGCCCCGGCGGAACGCCCTCCCCGGCCAGCCAGCCGGTCAGCATCGCGGTGTCGGTGGTGGCGCCGATCAGACCGCGCGCGGCGGCGAGCTGCAACGAGCCGCCCGCGGACGCCGAGTCGAGCAGCGCCGCGCAGGCGTTCGCCACCCGCAGCAGCGCCGCGTCACGGGCGAGCGGATCGAGGTAACGGTCGATCAGCCGGCGGCTGAGCAGCAGCACGTCCTCGACGATCGTCACCTCGGTCTCGGCCGGAAGCGCAGCCCCGATCAGCTCGGCGAGCGCGCCGGCCGGCCGTTCCCCGTCGGTGACCGCGTCCAGCGTCTCGGCCCAGAGCAGCGCCCGGGCCAGCGAATCGTCGATCGCGGGAAGCAGCAGCGGCACCGCGTCCGCCGAGGCCGGATCGAGCCGGATCTTCGCGAACGTCAGGTCACCGGCGTTCGGCAGCACGAGCCCGGTGGCGGGCCGCCCGACCAGCTCGGGCAGGGGCGTACGGCCGCCGTCGGCGTCCGGGTCGAGGTCGACCTCGAACCGGTACGCCGGGCCGTCGGCGGTGTGGTGGGCCACGCCGATGCGGTGCGGCCGCAGCACCGGGTGGCTCGCCGGGGCGGTCTGCACGATCGCCACGTCGGTCCACCGGCCGTCGGCGTCCACAGCGGTGTCGACCCGCAGCGTGTTCACCTGCGCACGGCGCAGCCAGCGTTCCGCCCAGCCGTCCAGGTCGCGACCGCTCGCCGCGCCCAGGGCGGCCAGCAGGTCGGCGAGCGTCGCGTTGCCGAACCGGTGCGCGGCGAAGTGCGCGTTCAGCCCGGCCAGGAACGCCTCGTCGCCGAGCCAGGCGACGAGCTGGCGCAGCACGCTGGCACCCTTGGCGTACGAGATGCCGTCGAAGTTCAGCAGCGCCTGCGCGGCGTCGGCGACCTCCTCCGGTGCCACGGGATGGGTGGAGGGGCGCTGGTCGGCGGTGTAGCCCCACGCCTTGCGACGGCTCGCGAACGTGGTCCACGCCCGGTCGAACCGGGTCGCCTCGGCGGTGACCCGGGTGCCGAGGTATTCGGCGAACGACTCGTTGAGCCAGAGGTCGTCCCACCAGCTCATGGTGACCAGGTCACCGAACCACATGTGCGCCATCTCGTGGGCGATGGTGGTGGCGCGCAGCTCCCGCTGGGTGTCGGTGACGGCGGAGCGGAAGACGTAGTCGTCGCGGATCGTGACCAGGCCCGGGTTCTCCATCGCGCCGGCGTTGAACTCGGGCACGAACGCCTGGTCGTACTTGCCGAACGGGTAGCGCTCGGCGAAGAGCTGGTGGAAGCGGTCGAGGCACTGCCGGGTGACGGTGAAGATCTCGTCGGCGTCGGCGTCCAGGTGGGCCGCGAGCGAACGCCGGCAGTAGAGGCCGAGCGGGATGCCGTCGTGCTCGGCGCGCAGCACGTGCCAGGGGCCGGCGATCAGCGAGACGAAGTACGTGGCCAGCGGCTCGGTGGGGGCGAACTCCCAGCGCCCGGGCGCGGGCCGGTCGGCGAGCGGCCCGTTGGCGGCGACAGTCCACTGCGGCGGCGCGGTGACGGTCAGCGTCACCGGTGCCTTCAGGTCGGGCTGGTCGAACGCGGCGAAGATGCGCGGCCCGTCGTCCAGGAAGGACATCGCGTAGAGGTACGTCTCGCCGTCGGCCGGGTCGACGAAGCGGTGCAGGCCTTCGCCGGTGTTGGAGTAGGCCATCTCGGCCTCGACGGTGAGCGTGTTGGTCGCGGCCAGGCCGGTCAGCGGGAGCCGGTCGCCGGCCAGCAGGGCCGGGTCGAGGTCGCGGTCGTTGAGGCGGGCGGCGAGGAGTCGGCGCGGCTTGACGTCGACGAAGGTCTCGGCGCCGGGGGTGGCCCGGAACCGGATGGTGACGGCGGAGCGGAACCGCTCGGCGTCGCCGGTCAGGTCGAGGTCCACATCGTAGGACTCGACAGCGATCGACGCGCGGCGCGCGGTCGCCTCTGCACGGGTGAGGCTCGGCATCCGCTTATCCTGCCCGATGAGGTCCGCTCGGGCCTTCTCGTTACGCATGGCGATGGAGGAGCAGCGATGGGTCAGCACCCCAAGGGCGATTTCGACCTCTCCCGGGCGGTTTGGCAGCGGGCAGAGGGCGACACCTCCGAGGGAGCGGTCGAAGTGGCATTCGTCGACGACCTGATCGGCATGCGCAACTCCGCCGAGCCGGACGGGCCGGTGCTGGTCTTCACGCAGGCCGAGTGGGACGCGTTCGTCGCGGGCGCCCAGGACGGCGAGTTCGACCTGGACTGAGCGCGCCTCAGTCACCGTCGCCCCAGCCGAGGCCGCCCGGACCGGGCGCGTGGTGGAAGCCGGGGTGACCGGCCACGTCGGCGCAGCGCTCGCCGTCGGGCCCGACGGCCTCGCAGAACAGCCGCTCGGCGCGGTGCCAGGCGTCCGCCGGGGACAGCGCCGCCGCCCCGAGCGCCAGCTCCGGGCGGAGCAGGCCGAGCGCTTCGGCGTACGCCACGGCGTGCTCCCGCGCGACGGCGGGATCGGCGGCGGCGAAGCCCAGGTGCACGGTGAAGTGGCGCGGCGGGCGGGGTGCGGAGCGCCGGGGCGCGCCGATCAGCGGCCCGTCGCGGCCGTCGCCGCGCAGCCGGGCCGACGCCTCGAAGTGCCGTCGTGCCGCCCTGTCGTCACGCATCCGTGCCCTCCCCCGTCGCCGGTGACGCCCGCCGGACGTCGCGCCGGCGGGTGGCGGACCGGTCGCCGCCGGCCCGCGAACCCGAGCCAACCAGCTTTTCCGCGCCCGGGGAGGGGCCAGCGCCCGCCGGCGCGGCCGGCCCCTCCCCCGAAGGGCCGGAGCTGCTGGAATGGAGGGTTCGGCCGCGTCGGCCAGGGTAGGTAGGCAGGGTCGCCGAACCGCGTCAGGAGCAGCCCAGATGAGCACCATGCCGAGCGACCGGAGCCCGGACAGCACGATTGCGTTCCTGCGGGAGGGCTACCGCTTCGTCGGCGACCGCTGCGACCGCCTCGGCACCGACGTCTTCCAGACCCGGCTGCTGCTGGAGCCGACGATCTGCCTGCGCGGCCGGGAGGCCGCCGAGCTGTTCTACGACGAGGAGCGGTTCGCCCGGCGCGGCGCCATGCCGATGCGCGGACAGCGCACGCTCACCGGCGTCGGCGGCGTGCAGGGCCTCGACGGGCAGGCCCACCTGGTCCGCAAGGCGATGTTCATGTCGATCATGACGCCGGCCGCGATCCGCCGCCTCGGGGAGATCTTCGACGAGCAGTGGCGGGCCCGGATCCCCGACTGGGCCGAGGGCGGCCCGGTGGTGCTCTACGACGAGGTGGGAGAGATCCTGACCCGTACGGTCTGGGCCTGGGCCGGCGTGCCGCTGGCCGAGGCCGACGTGCCGCGCCGCACCGCCGAGATGCACGCGATGATCGAGGCGCCGGCCGCGCTGGGCCCCCGGCACTGGCGCGGACGGCTCGGCCGCCGGCACGCGCAACGCTGGGCCGGCGAGCTGATCGAGCGGGTACGCGCGGGCGCGGTGCCCGCCCCGGAGGGCAGCGCGCTGGCGGTCGTGGCCGGGCACCGGGACGAACGGGGCCTGCCGCTGCCGCGCCGGATCGCCGCCGTGGAGCTGCTGAACGTGCTGCGCCCCACCGTCGCCGTGGACCGGTACGTGGTCTTCGCCGCGCTGGCGCTGCACGACCACCCGCACTGGCGGGACCGGCTACCCGGCGACGACGCCGCGACCGAGCAGTTCGTGCAGGAGGTACGCCGCTACTACCCGTTCTTCCCGGTCGCCGCGGCCCGGGTACGCCGCTCGTTCCAGTGGCGGGGGTACTCGTTCCCGCAGGGCCGGCGCGTGCTGCTCGACCTGTACGGCACGAACCACCACCCCGACGTGTGGCCCGAGCCGGAACGGTTCCGCCCGGAGCGCTTCGCCGGGTGGCGGGACGACCCGTTCGGCCTGGTCCCGCAGGGCGGCGGCGACCACTACACCGGCCACCGCTGCGCCGGTGAGTGGATCACGATCGAGCTGATGAAGCGGGCGGTGACGAACCTGACCGGCGCGATGACCTACCGCGTACCGCCGCAGGACCTGGCGCTCGACCTCGGCGCCATGCCGGCGTTGCCGCCCGGCGGGCTGGTGCTCGACGGGGTACGCCCGCTCGACGGAGTCCGCCCGGCCGGCGGGGTGCGCCCGCCGCACTGAACGGGCGCACCCCGCTGGACGGTCAGGCGGCCTGCGGGTGCAGCACCGTACGCAGGCAGCCGTCCTCCTTCTTCTCGAAGATCTCGTAGCCCCGGGCGCCCTGCTCCAGCGACATCGGGTGGGTGGCCAGGTAGCCCGGGTCGATCTCGCCGGCCGCGACCCGGTCCAGCAGCATCGGGATGTAGCGCTGGGCGTGCATCTGCCCCATCCGCAGCACCAGGGCCTTGTTCATGGCCGCGCCGAGCGGGAACTTGTCCACCAGGCCGCCGTACACGCCGACGATGCTCACCGTGCCGCCCTTGCGAGCCGCCATGATCGCCTGCCGGACCGAGGTGGGGCGGTCGGTCTGCGCGCGTACCGTCTGCTTGGCCTTGTCGTACGCGTACGCCGGGCCGACGTCGTGCGACTCCATGCCGACGGCCTCGATGCAGGCGTCCGGGCCGCGCCCGGCGGTCATCTCGCGCAGCGCCTCCAGCACGTCGGTCTCGGCGTAGTTGATGGTCTCCACGCCGAGACGCTGCGAAGCGGTGGCGAGCCGCTCCGGCAGCCGGTCGATGACCACGACCCGCTCGGCGCCGAGGATCTGCGCGGACCGGGCCGCCATCTGGCCGACACCGCCGGCGCCCCAGACCGCCACCACCTCGCCGCCCTTGAGGTTGCAGAAGTCGGCGGCCATCCAGCCGGTCGGCATGGCGTCGGAGGCGAACACGACCGAGTCGTCCGGCACCCCGTCCGGCACGGTGAACGCGCCGACGTCGCCGAACGGCACCCGGATGTACTCGGCGTGGCTGCCCGAGTAGCCGCCGGCCGCGTGCGAGTAGCCGAGGATGCCCGCGGGCGAGTGGCCCCACAGCTTCTCGGTGAAGACCGGCTGCGGGTTGGAGTTGTCGCACAGCGAGAACTGCTCGGTGCGGCAGTACCAGCACGAGCCGCAGGCCACCACCGACCCGACCACCACCCGGTCGCCGACGGAGATACGCCGCACGTCCGGGCCGGTCTCGACCACCTCGCCCATGAACTCGTGGCCGAGGATGTCACCCTCGCGCATCGCCGGCAGGTAGCCGTTGATCAGGTGCAGGTCGGAGCCGCAGACGCTGCTCGCGCGCACCTTGACGATGATGTCGCCGCCGGACCTGATCGTCGGCTCCGGCACGTCCCGCACGGCCAGTTTGCCGACGCCCTCCCAGCACAACGCCCTCACGGTCGTCCTCCCGCCATCAGCTTCTCGCGTACCTTGTCCGTCGCCCGTTCCTGCCGCGGGCTGCGCCCGGACGGGTCGTGCCGGGTGTCGAGCACCTGCCCGGTCTCGATCAGCGACTTGATCCGGCGCAGCGTGGTGCGCAGACCCAGGTCCGGGTCGCTGCCGCCGACGAGGCCGACCGCCCGCCGGATCGGGCCGGACCGCCACCGCAGCTCGGCCCGGATCTCGGTGCCCCGGTCCTGCGGGGCGGCGGCCAGCTCGACCCGGCCGCGCTGGGCCACCGGCCCGTCGGTGACCCGCCAGCTCAACCGGCCCGGGCCGTCGACGGTGATCTCGGCCCGCCACTCGGTGCCGCCGCCGGCCGGGTCGGCCGCCACGCAGCGCCACCGGTTCGCGTCGAACTGCTCCAGCGTCGCCCACTCGGCCAGGCCCCGGTCGAGCCGTTCCCGGTCGGTCCAGAAGCCGATGACCTCGTCCATCGGCCGGTTCACGGTGATCCCGCGGCGCACCACGTACCAGCCGTCCTCCCGGTCGGGCTGGTGCCGGTGCCGCCGCCGGGCCACCGTCCGGGTGACCCCGAGCGCGGTCACCGCGGCGGCGCCGGCCAGCGCCCATCTCGTCGCGTTGCTGGGCATCACGTCTCCTCCCGACTCGGACCGTCCGTATCCGGGTGCGCTACCCGGCGCAGCGCGCCCGAAACGGTTTCAGCAGCCGCATTCCGGGCAAGTCGCGTCACCCGACCCGAAGGAGGCGACGTGACCCGACCGACCGCCGCGCAGCCGCGCGACGAGGGCGCCGCGTCCGCGCCGGTCCGGCTGCCGATGGCGTACGTCCTGCCGTTGCGCGCCCACGACGACGGCGGCCTGGACGAGCTGACCGGGTACCTGCGCGAGCTGAGCCGCTGGGTCGACGTGGTGGTGGTCGACGGATCGGCGCCGGAGCTGTTCGCCCGGCACGCCGCCGCCTGGCACGCTCTGGTGCGGCACGTACCGCCGGATCCGGCGCTGCGCGGGCGCAACGGCAAGGTGCTCGGCGTGCTCACCGGCGTCGCGCTGGCCCGGCACGAGCACGTGGTGATCGCCGACGACGACGTCCGGTACGACCGGGCGGCCCTGTGCGCCGTGCACCAGATGCTGGACGGGGTGGACCTGGTCCGGCCGCAGAACCACTTCGACCCGCTGCCCTGGCACGCCTGGTGGGACACCGGCCGGACGCTGCTGGCCCGCGTGTTCGGCGGCGACTGGCCGGGCACGCTCGCGGTGCGGCGGAGCACGTTCCTGGCCATGGGCGGCTACGACCCCGACGTGCTCTTCGAGAACCTGGAGCTGGTCCGGACCGTGCGCGCGTACGGCGGCAGCACCGCCACCCCGGCGTGGCTGTACGTGCGGCGGCTGCCGCCGACCGGCGCGCACTTCCTCGGGCAGCGCGTCCGCCAGGCGTACGACGAGACGGCCCGGCCGGTGTGGCTGCTGGCGGCGCTGGCGGTGCTGCCGGCGACGGCGGTCGCGCTCGCCACCCGCCGGCCCGGGCTGCTGTTGCGTGCCGGACTGGCGACCGTGGCAGTGGCGGAGCTGGGCCGGCGACGGGCCGGCGGCACCCGGGTCTTCCCGGCGCACACGAGCCTGGCCGCGCCCGCGTGGGTGCTGGAACGCGGCCTGTGCGCCTGGCTGGCGGTGGGCCGGCGGCTGCGCGGCGGGGTGCCCTACGCGGGCGCCCGGTTGCGGACGGCGGCCAACCCCACCCGCCTCCTGCGCCGGCGGATGACCCGGCGCCGCCCCGACGATCTGGTGCTGTGGGTGGAGACCGGCGCGGCACCCCCACCGCTGCACGCCGAGCGGGCGGCCCGCTGAACGGTCACCGGCACGGAAAGGGCCCGTCCGATCGTCGATCGGACGGGCCCTTCCCGGACGCGGGAGCGGACCGTCAGGACCGCACCTCGTCGCGCGCCTGCTCGGCGCTGTGCCGGACGTCCTGGGCGGCGGCACGGCCGTCGTCCTTGACCGTGTGCGCGGCGTCCTGCGCGGTGGCCTTCACCGACTCGGCGGCGTGCTGCGCCGGCTCGCGCAGCTCCTCCTTCAGCTCGGTGGCGACCTCGCCCAGCTTCTCCTTGACGACGCCGCCGTGCTCGGCGGCCTTCTCCTTGACCTGCGCGGCGACCTGCTGCTCGCGGCGGGTGGCCGGGATCAGCGAGGAGACCAGCATGCCGACGCCGAAGGCGATCACGCCGGCGGCGATCGGGTTGCCCTCGGACTTCTGCCGCACCACCTGCGGCGCCCGGTGGGCGGCGTCGCTCACCGTGGCGGCGGCGGACTGCGCCTTGTCGCCCACCGTGGAGGCCATCGAGGAGGCGTGGTCGCCCACCGAGTGGGCGGCGTGGCCGGTGCTGTGGCCGAGGTCCGATGCGGTTCCCATCACCTTGTCCTTCACGTTCGTCAGCGCGCTGCGGACGCGCTGCTTGCGGTCGTCGACGATGCGGCTCGGGCTGACCTTGTACGCCAGGGCGTCCACGTCCGAGCTGAGGTTGTTGCGGGTGGCTTCGATCTCGCGGCGGATCTGCTCGGGATCGGTGCTCATCGGGTGACTCCCTCCGGGTGCGGCTTGAGCGCGTCGGGGATGCGCTGCACGCTGTCGTTGGTCTGCTTCAGGCCGCGGATCCGCTCGGCGTTCTTCTTGCCCATCGAGTACAGGACCGCGGCGACCGCGGCCCAGATGACGGCCACGATCAGCGCGGCCAGCCCGGAGTCCATGACGTTGTCGAGGAACTGCCAGATCGCGATCGAGACGAAGAGCGCCACCATGTAGCCGCCGAAGCCGGCGCCGCCGAACAGGCCGGCGGCCTTGCCCGCCTTCTTGCCCTCCTGGCGGATCTCGGCCTTGGCCAGCTCGACCTCCTGGCGCATCAGCGTCGACAGGTCCGTGGTGACCTGGCGCATCAGGTCGCCGATCGAGGTGCTGCGCACCTCGTCGGCGTGGGGCGGGGCGCCCGCCGCCTGATAGCCGGGGTCCTGCGTGGGTACGGTCATGCCGTCGCCTCCCTTCTGCCGGTGCGGCCGGTCACGGGCGGGGAGCGCCGGTCGACGGGACACCCGGCAGCGGGTCGGTGCGCTCCGGCGGCGGCAGCGGCTGGCCGGTGCCACCCGCCGGGTCGGCCCAGGTGTTCGGGGCACCGCCGGTCGGGTAGGTCGCACCCGGCGCGGAGTAGCCCGGGTCCGGCTCGGCGTAGCTGCCCGGCGTCGGGTCGAGGTAGCCGCCCGGCGGCACCTGGTCCGGCACCTCGCGCGCGGTCGGGATGACGGCGGTGCGGTCCGGGTCGTACGCCGGCCGCGCCGTGCTGTCGTCGCCGAGCGCGGTGATGTTGCGGGTGAGCCGCCCGGCGACCACGCCGAGCAGCGCCGCGCCGACGAGGAACGTGCCCGGGTTGCGGCGGGCGTAGCTCTTCACCTCGTTGAGCAGGTCGCCCGGCTCGCGCTGCTCCAGCCAGCCGGCCACGCCCTGCACGCGCTCGGCCGCCTGGTGGGCCAGCTCGGTCACCGGCCCGGAGCCGCCGCCCTGCTGCGCCATGGTGCGCATCTCGTCGGCCAGCGACCGCAGTCCGCTGGCGGCGCGCTGCTGCTGCTGACCGGCCTGCGCGGTGACCTGACCGCGGGCCTCGCCGTAGAGGTCGCGGGCCTGCCGCTTGGCCTCGCCCACCACCTCCCGGCCCTGCTCCTTGGCGGTCTGCGCGACCGCGCCGCCCGCGCTTGCGGCGTCGGAGCCGACCTGGCGGGCCTGGTCACGCACGCCGCCACCGTTCGTCGACTGGTACGTGGCCGAACTGGGAGAAAGATCCTGAGTCATGGTGTCCCTTCCGCTCGTGTGTTCCAGCGGGTGTCTTCGGGGGGTACGCGGATTGTTTCCGCGTGACAATCGCCCTACCCCAGGTCGACGGGTCCATGCCTGTTTCCTGATTTCTCTGCCGGAGCGGCCCGCCCCGGTCAGACAATGGAATGCCTGCCCGCCCGGGGCGGCGGCGAGTCCCACGGGGGTGACAGGGATGGCACGTGACCTGCGCGAACACGCGTCCGCCCGGCCTGCGGTGCAGAAGGTCGCGCTCGCGGCGGCAGCCCTCTTCGCGCTGATCGGCGTGCTCGGTTTCGTGCCCGGCATCACCACCCACTACGGCGACATGACGTTCGCCGGGCACCACTCCGAGGCGAAACTGCTCGGGGTGTTCCAGGTGTCGGTGCTGCACAACCTGCTGCACCTGTCGTTCGGGCTGGTCGGTCTGCTGATGGCCCGGCGGCTGGGCGGTGCGCGGGTGTTCCTCGCCGGCGGCGGCGCGCTCTACCTGGTGCTGTGGCTGTACGGCTTCGCCATCGACCGGGACACCGCGGTGAACTTCGTGCCGGTGAACGACGCCGACAACTGGCTGCACCTGGCCCTCGGCTTCGGCATGCTCGCCGCCGGCCTGCTGCTCAACAACAACCTCGGCACCGGCAGCCGGGTGGAGGCACCCTTCGACCGCCCCTGACCAGGCGCGACACGCCGAGTGGGCGTTTGCCCCGGCCCGGCGCCGGGCAGGAGGGCAACCGCGAACGGGTCGAGGAGGTCCGGCGATGCCACGGTGGTTGCGCGACAACATGCTCTCGATAGCCATGCTCGGCGCGTTCCTGGTCTTCCTGCTGCTGCAGAGCGTCTTCGGCTGGCAGGTGCACAACGAGGAGCTGAGCCAGTACGGCGCCGAGCCGCTGAGCTGGTGGGCCTACCTCGGCACCGGGCACTTCGCCGAGGCGGTGTTCGAGAACTGGGAGTCGGAGTTCCTCCAGATGGGCGGCTACGTGCTGCTCACCGCGTACCTGGTGCAGAAGGGCTCGGCCGAGTCGAAGCCGGAGGACCAGACGGACCGGCCGGAGGACAACCGCGACCACGCCGGCCCCGACTCGCCGTGGCCGGTGCGCGTCGGCGGGCTGCCGCTGGTGGTCTACCGGAACAGCCTCGCCATCGCGCTCCTGATGATCTTCGGGGGCGCGTTCCTGGGGCACCTGTTCGGCGGCGTGGCCGCCTACAACCAGGAGCAGGCGCTGGAGAGCGGCGCCGCCCCGATCAGCGCGTGGCAGTTCCTCGGCACCAGCGACTTCTGGTTCCAGTCCATGCAGAACTGGCAGAGCGAGTTCCTCGCCGTGGGCGTGCTGATCCTGCTCAGCATCGTGCTGCGCCAGCACGCCAGCCCGGAGTCCAAGCCGGTCACCGCGCCGCACGCGCAGACCAGCGCCTGAACGTCCGGCCCCCGATCCGGCTGCCGATCAGGCCGCCACCGGAAGCCGCTTGGCGAAGCAGACGCTGTACGGGTTGTCCACATACTCGCCGTAGACCGGGATCGGCTCGTACCCGCTGGAGCGGTAGAGCCCGATCGCGGCCGGCAGGTAGGTGCCGGTCTCCAGGCACACCGTGCGGTGCCCCTGCCGGAACGCCAGCTCCTCCAGCGCCACGAGCAACTGCCGGGCGATGCCCCGGCCCCGGTACGCCGGCCGCACGTACATCCGCTTCAACTCGCCGGTGTCCGCGTCGAGCGCCTGGAGCCCGCCGCAGCCGACCGCCCGGCCGCCGATCACGACGGCCAGGTAGCGGATGTCGGTGTGCACGACAGTGACCTGCCCGTCCAGCCCGCCGTCCGCGTCGCGCAACTCACGCTGCTGGGCGACGACGAGCGCGGCGATCTCCGGATCGGTGGCGGGACGGGACTCGATCAACATGCCCGTACGCTAGATCGGCCGGATTTCGCGCAGGTTTCCCGCCACCGACCCGGAAACGGCTACTCGGCGTCCGCTTCTGCCGCCGGCGCGGCCTCGACCTCGTCCTCCGGCCGGACCCGGCGGGCCTTGCGGGCCGCCAGTCGGTCCGACGCCGACGGACGGTTCGACTTCTCCTCCAGCCGCACGTCGGTGCCCCGGTTGCCGGGCACGAAGTCGACGCCGGCGTAGAGCGTCGGCTGCCAGTCGAACTCCCGGTCGCCGATGCGCACCAGGTCACCCGCCTGCGCGCCGGCCTTGGCGAGCTTCTCCTCGACGCCGAGGCGGGCCAGCCGGTCGGCCAGGTAGCCCACTGCCTCGTCGTTGTCGAAGTTGGTCTGCTTGACCCAGCGCTCCGGCCGGCTGCCGCGCACCGTGTACGAGCCGTCCGGCTCGGCCTCGATGGTGAAGCCGGCGTCGTCGACCGCCTTCGGGCGGATCACGATCCGGGTCGGCTCGGCCGGCGGGGCGGCGCGGCGGCCCTGGTCGACCAGCTCCGCCATCGCGTACGTCAGCTCGCGCAGACCCTCGCGGGTGGCCGTCGAGATGTCGAAGACGCGCAGGCCGCGGGCCTCCAGGTCGGGGCGGACGATGTCGGCCAGGTCCTTGCCGTCCGGCACGTCGACCTTGTTGAGCGCGACCAGCCGGGGCCGGTCGGTCAGGCCGCCGTACTGGGACAGCTCCGACTCGATGGCGTCGATGTCGGCGAGCGGGTCGCGGCCGGGCTCCAGCGTCGCGGTGTCGATCACGTGCACCAGCACGGCGCAGCGCTCGACGTGGCGGAGGAACTCCAGGCCGAGGCCCTTGCCGCTGGCCGCACCCGGGATCAGGCCCGGCACGTCGGCGACGGTGAAGGTGTGGTTGTCCACCCGGACCACGCCCAGGTTCGGCACCAGCGTGGTGAACGGGTAGTCGGCGATCTTCGGCTTGGCCGCGGAGATCACCGAGATCAGCGACGACTTGCCGGCCGACGGGAAGCCGACCAGGCCCACGTCGGCGACGCTCTTGAGCTCCAGCACCACGTCGAGCCGGTCGCCGGGCTCACCCAGCTCCGCGAAGCCCGGCGCCTTGCGGCGGGCGTTCGCCAGCGAGGCGTTGCCGCGCCCGCCCCGGCCGCCCCGGGCCGCCTCGAACGTGGTGCCGACGCCGACCAGGTCGGCCAGCACCTCACCGTCGAGGCTCTGCACCACGGTGCCGTTCGGCACCTTGATGACCAGGTCACGGCCGTTGGCGCCGTCCCGGTTCGAGCCGGCACCGCCCTTGCCGTTCTCGGCCTTCAGGTGCGGCCGGAAGTGGAAGTCGAGCAGCGTGGTGACCTGCGCGTCGACCACCAGGGACACGCTGCCGCCGTGGCCGCCGTTGCCGCCGTCCGGCCCGCCGAACGGCTTGAACTTCTCCCGGTGGATCGAGACACAGCCGTGCCCGCCGTCGCCGGCCTGCATGTGCAGGACGACCCGGTCAACGAACGTCGTCACGACGCCAATCCTTCCAGCGGGGTCCGCCCCGCGCGTGAAAAGGCGAAGCGGGCCGGGACTCAGAGGTCCGCGGCCCGCTTCGCCAGAAAACTACTGCTGCGGCACGATGCTGACGGTCTTGCGACCGCGCTTGGTGCCGAACTGCACCGAACCGGCGGCCAGCGCGAACAGCGTGTCGTCGCCGCCACGGCCGACCAGGTCACCGGGGTGGAACTTGGTGCCACGCTGACGGATGAGGATCTCACCCGCGCTGACGACCTGACCACCGAAGCGCTTCACGCCGAGTCGCTGGGCCGCGGAGTCACGGCCGTTACGCGAGCTGGACGCACCCTTTTTGTGAGCCATTGGAGGACGACCTACTTCCCGCTGGAGATGCCGGTCACCTTGACCTGGGTCAGCGGCTGGCGGTGACCCTGGCGCTTGTGGTAGCCGGTCTTGTTCTTGAACTTGTGGATCCGGATCTTCGGGCCCTTGGTGTGCGCGGCGATCTCGCCGGACACCGCGACCTTGGCGAGCTTCGCCGCGTCGGTCACCAGGTCGTCACCGTCGACGAGGAGCACCGCGGTGAGCTTCACCGCGTCGCCGGGGGCACCGGCGAGCTTCTCGACCTCGATCACGTCGCCCTCGGCGACCTTGTACTGCTTGCCGCCGGTCTTGACGATCGCGTACATCGGAGGCGGACTCCCTGTCGTTGAGGCTGCTGGCGTCTATTGCACCGTTGCCGGCTGTCACACCGTCGACGGTCGTTCCCACGGCGTCTCGCCGGGAGCCGTGACACCGGCGGCGCGGGCACGCGGGAACTCGGCACACCAAAGTGCGCCGCAGGCAAGCCTACGCCATACCCGGGCCGCCTCCCAAACCGGGCTGCCGGTCGGCGCTTCTCCGCCCGGCCCGGCGGGCACGACAGGGCCCCCGCCCCGCCTTCTCCCGGCGGATCGGGGGCCCTGTTCGCGCGGGTCAGCGCGTAAAGCCTTACGGCCGGGTACGCCGCCGGGCGCCACCACGACGCGCCCGCCGGCGCGGAGCGCCGCTGTCGTCGTCGCTGTCCCCGTCACCGATAGCGTCCGGGTCGTCGGCGGCGGCCAGCCGGGCCGAGTCGCCCTCCTGGCTGTCCGCGACCGCCGGGGCGGCCGGCGTGTCCGTCTCGAACCGGGACAGGTCGTAGCCCTGGGTGTCGTAGTAGTCGTCGTCGTTCTCGACTACCTCGGCGACGGTCCGCTCCGGCGCGACCGGTGCGGCCGGCGGCTCGGCGGCGGCCTGCGCGGCCGGCTGCTCCGGCGCGGCCTCCACCGCGGGCTTCTCCGCGGCAGCCTTGCGGCCCCGGCGGCGGCCCTTCTCCTCGGCCGGCGCGGCGACCGCCGAGGCGACCGCCTTGACCTTCTCCCCCGCCCCGCCGCGCGGCTTCTCCGGCACCGGCTCGGTGTGGATGATCACGCCCCGGCCCTTGCAGCACTCGCAGGTCTCGCTGAACGCCTCCAGCAGGCCCGCGCCGATGCGCTTGCGGGTCATCTGCACCAGGCCGAGCGAGGTGATCTCGGTGACCTGGTGCTTCGTCCGGTCCCGGCCGAGACACTCGGTGAGCCGGCGCAGCACCAGCTCCCGGTTCGACTCCAGCACCATGTCGATGAAGTCGATCACCACGATGCCGCCGAGGTCGCGCAGCCGGAGCTGGCGCACGATCTCCTCGGCCGCCTCCAGGTTGTTGCGGGTGACCGTCTCCTCCAGGTTGCCCCCGGAGCCGGTGTACTTGCCGGTGTTGACGTCGATGACCGTCATCGCCTCGGTGCGGTCGATCACCAGCGAGCCGCCCGAGGGGAGGAAGACCTTCCGGTCCAGCCCCTTGAGGATCTGCTCGTCGATCCGGTACTCGGCGAACACGTCCGCCACCCCGGCGTGCCGGCGCAGCCGCGCCACCAGGTCCGGGGACACGTGCGACAGGTACGACTCGACCTCGCCGTACGCGGACTCGCCCTCGATGACCAGCTCGCGGAAGTCCTCGTTGAAGAGATCCCGGACCACGCGGATGACCAGGTCCGGCTCCTCGTAGAGCAGCACCGGGGCGCCGCCCTCGGTCGACTTGGCCTGGATGTCCTCCCACTGCGCCTGGAGCCGCTTGACGTCGCGCGCCAACTCGTCCTCGCTGGCACCCTCGGCCGCGGTCCGGACGATCACCCCGGCGCCGTCCGGCACCAGCTTCTTCAGCACGTCCCGCAGGCGCTTGCGCTCGGTGTCGGGCAGCTTGCGGCTGATCCCGGAGGCGTTGCCGTTCGGCACGTAGACCAGGTGCCGGCCGGAGAGCGCGATGTGGCTGGTCAGCCGCGCGCCCTTGTGCCCGATCGGATCCTTGGTCACCTGCACCAGCACCGAGTCGCCGGAGCGCAGCGCCTGCTCGATCGAGCGGGCCCGGCCCTCCAGGCCGGTGGCGTCCCAGTTGACCTCGCCGGCGTACAGGACCGCGTTGCGCCCGCGCCCGATGTCGACGAAGGCCGCCTCCATGCTCGGCAGGACGTTCTGGACCTTGCCCAGGTAGACGTTGCCGGCCATGGTGCCGGACGAGTTCCGCGTGACGTAGTGCTCCACGAGCACGCCGTCCTCGAGCACGGCGATCTGGGTGCGGTCGCCGCGCTGGCGGACCACCATCACCCGGTCCACCGCCTCGCGACGGGCCAGGAACTCCGACTCGCTCAGGATCGGCGGCCGCGTACGCCGCTGCTCGCGGCCGTCCCGGCGGCGCTGCCGCTTGGCCTCCAGCCGGGTCGAGCCGGAGACACCCTGCACCTCGTCGACCGGCTTGCGCGGCTCACGGATCTTGACGACGGTCGGCACGCCGTCCTCGGCGGCGGTGTCCGCCTCCCCGGCGCCCCGGCGGCGACGACGGCGACGGCGGCGGGTCATCCCCTCGCCCTCGGCCTCCTCGTCCTCCGCGGACTCCTCGGCCTCGCCCTCGGCGGTCTCGGCCGCGCCGGACTCGTCGATGTCCTCGTCGTCGACGTCGTCCGCGCCGCCCTTGCCCCGGCCACGACCCCGGCGGCCCCGGCGGCGGCGACGCCGGCCCGCGGCCGTCTCGTCGTCCTCGTCCGCCTCGGCTGCCTCCTCGGCCTCGGCTGCCGGCTCCTCCTCGGCGACCTCCGGCTCGACCTCGGCCTCGACCGGCTCGACCTCACGGCGACCGCGACGGCGGCGCCGGCCGGTCTCGACGGCTTCCTCGATCGGCTCCTCCGCCGCCGGGTACGTCACCTGGACGGCCGGCGCCTCGTCGGGCTGCGGCGCCATGAACAGGACCGTCGGCGCGGAGAGCGCGGCACGACGCCGGCGGCCGGTGGCCGGCGGCGTCTCGGCCGGCTCCTCGGCCGCGCGCGGCACTGCGGCGCCCGTCGACACCACGCCCGTCGCGTCCGCCGGGCCGCCGCTGCGGGCCAGGTTGATCTCTTCGGTACGCGCAGCCGCGGCGCTCGCGTCCGCAACGCTCTCGGCTTCGGCGTCCTCGTCCTCGACGTCCTCGCCGGTGGTCTCACCGATGCCGCCGGTGACCGCCACGCCGCCCGTGCTCACCTTGCCGCCGCGCGTGGCCTTGTTTTCGCTGGTGGCGGCCTTGTCTCCGGTAGCGGTCTGGTCGCCGGTAGCGGTCTGGTCGCCGGCGGCGGTCTGGTCGCCGGCGGCGGTCCGGTTGCCCCTGGCGGTGCGCCGGCCGGCGGTGCGCTCGCCGGTGGGGGTCTGCCCGGAGGTCCCGGCGGCGGCACCGGCGGTCTCCCCGGTGGCGGCTCCGCCCGTGGTGGTCTCGCCCGTGGTGGTCCCGCCGCCGTCGATGTCGGCGCGTCCCTCGGCGATCAGGTCGCCCCCGGGCGCGGAGACCGGCCCGTCGATCACCCCGTCCGCGGGGGCCTGCCCTGCGGCGGTCTCGTCCGGCGCGACCGTCTCGGCGGCCGGCGGCGTGGCCTTGCGGCGACGGGTCCGGGTCACCTTGACCGGCGGCACGACCTCCTCCGAGGCGGCCTCCACCCCGGCCGCGGCCACCGGCTCCTCGACCGCCTTCGCCGGCGTCGCCTTACGACGCCGCCGGGTGGTCTTCGGCGCGGTGTCCAACTCGCCGGCCACCGGCGCGAGCACCTCGGCCTGCGGCGACTCGCCGCTGCCGGTCACCGTCGTGGACGCCTCGACCGGCGCGTCGGTCTGCTCCGGCTGGTTCAGCGGAGCGGCCTTGCGGCGGCTGGCCCGCTTACGGGCCGGCGGCTTGGTCTCGGCGACACCTTCCGCGGTGGTGCCGCCTTCCACGGTGGCGCCAGCTTCCCCGGTGGCGACACCTTCCGCGGTGGCGCCGTCGGCGCTGCCGGAGGAGGCACCCTCCGTGCGGGCGGAGGCGGTTGTGTCAGCGCTGCCGGAGGCGGTGGCGGCGCTGTCGGCGGTCGTCCCGGCCGGCTCTGCGCCGGTCCGTTCGCCGCCCTCGGGCTCGTTCTCGAGCATGGACGTTCTCCAGTTCTGGCCGCCCCGGGCGCGGGTGAGCGCTGCCACGCAGGGTTGCCGCAAAGGTGTTTCCGCCGGGCACGCAAACGCGCGACCGCCGAAGTCTGCCTGCCAGAGCGTTGACCGACGGTCAGCGCTCTCCGATGGGTGCCCCGTCGCGATCCGCGTCCAACGGATCGACGATCTCGCCCTGCGCGGTCAGCGTGCCCTGCGCCAGCCGGATCACCTTCGGGGTGACCGGCGGCTCCAAGGCGGCCACCGCGCGGAGGCCGGACAGGACGTCATCGGGCCGAACGGACGGGGTGACCTGCCGCACGACCAGTTCGAGTATCGCACACGGTACGGCCGCCGCCCCGGAAGGCGTCTCAGCCGGAGCCATGGCATCGATCGATACCACTGCCGCTCGGGCGTCGAACGTACGCCGCCCCTGCTTGGTCATCCGCTCGACCTGGATCTCCTCGGCGGCGGTGAAGGCGGCCACCGCCTCCGCGAGCACCTTCGGATCGACCTCGGGCAGCTCGATCCGCCAGTACGACGCCTCGATCCGGTCCGCCAGGCTGCCGCCGGCGGCCTCCACCGCCTCGAGCACGTCGAGCCCGGGCGAGAGCGCGGCGTCGAGCGACTCACGCAGCCGCGCCGGGTCGACCGGCTCACGGAGCCCGATCTCCAGGTACTCGGCCTCGCTCGCCACACCCGTCGGCGCGGCCGAGGCGTACGAGATCTTCGGGTGCGGAGTGAACCCCTGGGAGAAGGCGATCGGTACGCCCGCCCGGCGCAGCGCGCGCTCGAAGGCCCGGGCGAAGTCCCGGTGCGAGGTGAACCGCAGCGGCCCACGCTTGGCGTACCGGATACGGATCCGCTGGACGACGGGGGCCTGGCCGCCCTCGGGTTGAGGCTTTCTGGCGATCGTGAGCTCCTCGGCTGTGCCTGCGTATCGGTCTCATCCTGACGCAGCGCCCACCACGCCCCACACCCGGGGCCACCCCACCCACCCCAAACCCACCCAAACCCCAGCCCTTCCCGGCACCGGCGTGACTCCCCGCCCCGTGATCAAGGACTTGACGTCCAGATCCGCCGCACCTAAGCCCACAAACCCCTTGATCACCGAGCACAGCCGGCCGGACTGCTGGACTGCCGGACGATCATGAAGTTGGCGGTGCAATTGGAGATCGACAACGCCGTCAACTTCATGATCAACGGGGTGGGCG
>NZ_JAMHIU010000032.1:0-46825 GCF_023896895.1 Micromonospora sp. CPM1 | reverse complement strand
GGCGCCGGACCGACGGTAGGGGGGGGGTCGCCCGGGGGGGGGCGGCCCGCCGCTTCGTCGTACCCCCGGGGTGTGACGCCCGGATGTGCGCCGATCGACCGGTTGGCGACCGACCGCCGTCCGGCCGGTCCGGGGGCCGGTAGGCTGACCGCGCCGTGCTCCCGACCCCGAGGGTTGACATGAAGATCGCCGTGACCGGCTCGATCGCGACCGACCACCTGATGAGTTTCCCCGGCCGCTTCGCGGACCAGCTCATCGCCGACCAGCTCGACAAGGTCTCGCTGTCCTTCCTCGTCGACGAACTGGTGCTCCGGCGCGGCGGCACCGCGGCGAACATCGCCTTCGGCATGGCCCAGCTCGGGCTGCGCCCGGTGCTGCTCGGCGCGGTCGGCGCCGACTTCGCCGACTACCGCTCCTGGCTGGAGCGCCACGGCGTCGACTGCGACTCGGTGCACGTCAGCGAGGTCGCCCACACGGCACGCTTCGTCTGCACCACCGACACCGACATGTGCCAGATCGCCTCGTTCTACGCCGGGGCGATGAGCGAGGCCCGCAACATCGAGCTGGCCCCGGTGGCGCAGCGCCTCGGCGGGCTGGACCTGGTGCTGGTCAGCGCCAACGACCCGGCCGCGATGATCAGGCACTCCGGGGAGTGCCGGGACCGCGGCTACTCCTTCGTCGCCGACCCGTCGCAGCAGCTCGCCCGGATGGAGGGCGAGGACGTGCTCGGCCTGGTCGACGGCGCCGACTACCTGATGACCAACGAGTACGAGAAGTCGCTGCTGCAGAGCAAGGCCGGCCTCACCGACGAGCAGCTGCTCGACCGGGTCAAGGTGCGGGTCACCACGCTGGGCAAGCAGGGCGTGGAGATCGTCGGCCGGGAGATCGGCACGATCCGGGTGCTGATCGCGCGGGAGATCCAGGCGGTCGACCCGACCGGCGTCGGCGACGGCTTCCGGGCCGGTTTCTTCGCCGCGCTCGGCTGGGGCGTCGGCCTGGAGCGGGCGGCCCAGGTCGGCTGCCTGCTGGCCACGCTCGTGCTGGAGAACTTCGGCGGCCAGGAGTACGAGGTCCGCCGCGACCTGTTCGTGAAGCGACTCGCCGAGTCGTACGGTGACGCGGCCGCCGAGGACGTCCGGCCGCACCTGCTGTGACCGCCCCGGCCGGCGGGGTGGACCCGGAGGTCCGCCCCGGCTCCGGCGGTCCGGTGCTCGTCGCGTTCGCCGGGCTGCCGGGCGTGGGCAAGACCACGCTCGCCGCCCGCGTCGGCACCGCCCTGCGCGCCCCGGTGCTGCCGGTCGACCCGGTCGAGCGGGCCCTGCACCGCTACGGCCTCACCGGCGACGTACCCGGCATGGCCGCCTACGGCGCGGTCGCCGGGCTGGCCGAGGTGCAGCTCGGCCTCGGGCTCAGCGTGGTCGTCGACGCGGTGAACCCGGTCGCCAGCGCCCGGGGCCTCTGGCACGACGTGGCCGAACGGGCCGGCGTGCCGCTGCGGGTGATCGAGGTGCACTGCGGCGACGAGGCGGAGCACCGCCGCCGGGTCGAGGCCCGCCCGCCCGAGGAGCACGGCACCTGGGAGCAGACGCTGCGCCGCCGGGCCGAGTACGAGCCGCTGATCGGCCCGCGCCTGGTGGTCGACACCGCCGTGGCGGCCGACCCGCTGCCCGGCATCCTCGCCTACCTGCGCTAGCCGCTCACCCGGACGTCGTAGGCGGGCCCCGGGCGCTCGGCCAGGAACTCGTGGCCACGCATCCGGCACCAGGCCGGGATGTCCACCGCCGCGGCCGGGTCGTCGGCCAGCACCCGCACCACCGCACCGGCCGGCAGGCCGGGCACCAGCCGGGCGAGATTGATCACTGGTAGCGGGCAGCGCTGCCCCCGGCAGTCCAGCACCTCGTCCGGCTCGCTCACAGGTCCGTCACCCCCGCCTCGGCCCGCAGGTCCGCCACGATCCCGGGCAGTTCGGCCAGGAACCGCTCCACGTCCGCCTCGGTGGTCTCCCGGTGCAGCGACACCCGCACGTTGCCGTGCGACAGCACCCCCATCGCCTCCAGCACGTGTGACGGACGCAACGTCGACGACGTGCACGACGAGCCGGAGGACACCGCGAACCCGCGCCGGTCCAGCGCGTGCAGCAGCGCCTCGCCGTCGACGTACAGGCAGGAGAACGTCACCAGGTGCGGCAACCGGTCCACCGGGTCGCCGACCACCTCCACGTCCGGCACCTCGGCCGCCACCCGCGCCCGGATCCGGTCCACCAGCGGACCCAGCCGGGCCGCCTCCGCCGCCGCGTCGGCCGCCGCCGCGCGCAGGCTCGCCGCCGCCGCGACCACCGCCGGCAGGTTCACCACCCCGGGGGTACGCCCCGACTCCCGCTCGTCGGCCGGGTACGGCGACTCCCAGCGGGTGCCCTTGCGCACCACGAGCAGCCCGACGCCGGGCGGCCCGCCCCACTTGTGCGCGCTGGCGGTCAGCACCGACCAGCCCGACGGCAGCGGCGCCCGGCCGGCCAGCTGCGCCGCGTCCACGTACAGCGGCACACCCGCCTCGGCGCACAGCTCCGCCGCCGCGGGCACCGGCTGCACCGTGCCCACCTCGTGACTGGCCCCGATCAGCGCCGCGAGGGCCACGCCGGGCGCGGCCACCGCCGCCGCCCAGGCGTCCAGGTCCAGCCGGCCCCGCCGGTCCACGGGTACGGACACCGCCGCGCCGCCGCCGGCCGTGTGCCGCTGCGCGGCGTGCAGCACCGCCGAGTGCTCGATCGCCGAGTGCACCAGCGTCGCCCCGGCCCGCCGCCGCCCGGCCAGGCCACCGAGCACGGCGGCGTGCGCTGCCGTCGTACCGCTGGGGGTGAAGGACAGCTCGTCGGCGCGGACGCCGAGCGTCTGCGCGGCGGCCTCCCGCGCGGCGTCGAGGAGCTGGCGGGCCCGGCGGGCCGGCGCGTACAGCCGGGCCGGGTCGGCCCAGCCGTCGTCCAGGGCGGCCAGCATCGCCTGCCGCGCGACCGGATGCAGCGGCGCCGCGCTGGCGGCGTCGAGGTAGACCGGGGAGACGCTCATGACGCTCCACGCTATCGCCCGGTTACGCCCAAGATCCCCCCGATGGGGGTGGACAGCGACCCCAAGACGGCCTGGCCGGTCATGGTCGAGTAATCTGCGACCGTCGGTGACGCCTTTGCCGTCGGTGTCAAGGAGAACAACCGCCGCGGCGCGCTAGGGAGGCAGGACCAGGTGGTCGCAAGGAGTTCGGAGGTACGGCGCTCGGCCGTACGGCACAGCGCTTCCCCGGGGGCCGGTGGACGCCGGCGGCGTGGTGCTGGTCGAATCGCCGGGCTCGGTCTCGGCGCGGCGGCGCTGCTGGTCTCGCTCACCGGCTGTGACGTCGGTAAGGCGTTCGGCGGGTTCGGCTGGCCGCAGGGCGGCATCACGCCCGAGTCGCACCGCATGTACGACCTGTGGATCGCGTCCTGCATCGCGGCGCTCGCCGTCGGTGTGTTCGTGTGGGGCCTGATCTTCTGGTGCGTGGTCCGCTACCGCAAGCGCGGCAACGAGCTGCCGGTGCAGACCCGCTACAACCTGCCGATGGAGTTCCTCTACACCATCGCGCCGATCCTCGTGGTCTCCGTGCTCTTCTACTACACGGCGGTCGTGCAGACCGACGTGGTGAAGGAGTCGAAGAACCCGGACGTCACCGTCGAGGTCGTGGCGTTCAAGTGGAACTGGCAGTTCAACTACCGCGACGGCCAGGGCCGCGACGCCAACACCGTCGCCTCGGTGCTCGGCACCAGCGAGGTCATCCCGGTGCTGGTGCTGCCCAGCGGCCGCTCGATCCGCTTCGAGGAGACCAGCCGCGACGTCATCCACTCGTTCTGGGTGCCGGAGCTGCTGTTCAAGCGGGACGTCATGCCGGGCAACGTCCGCAACACGTTCGAGGTCTCCAGCATCGACCAGGAGGGCGCGTTCGTCGGCCGCTGCGCCGAGCTGTGCGGCAGCTACCACGCCTTCATGAACTTCGAGCTGCGGGTCGTCTCGCCGGAGAAGTACGACCAGTTCCTGGCGGCCAAGAAGGCCGGCAAGTCGACCCAGGAGGCGCTCGGCGAGATCGGCGAGCCGGAGTACGCCACCGAGACCAAGCCGTTCGACACCCGGCGCGACGTGAACAACTTCAACCCGTCCGACGCGACGGCCGGCGCGGGAAGCTGAGGGGTCCGGCATGAAGACCGAGTGGAAGATCTTCCTGACCATCGCCACGTTCCTCCTCGGCGCGACGATCCTCTACGGCGCCTGGACGTACGCCGACAGCGACGGTCGCATCGAGTGGATCGGCACTGTGGCGCTGCTGCTGTCCTTCCTGCTCTGCGCGATGTGCGGCGGCTTCTTCTGGTTCGTCTCCCGCCGTATCGACCTGCGTCCCGAGGACCGGCCGGACGGCGAGATCGCCGACGGCGCCGGTGAGGTCGGCTTCTTCAGCCCGGGCAGCTACTGGCCGTTCGGTCTGGCGCTGGCCGCCGCGATCGCCGGTCTCGGCCTGGTGTTCTGGCAGTTCTGGCTGCTGGGGCTGGGCCTGGTGGCGGTCGTGTTCGCCACCTGCGGGCTGCTGTTCGAGTACTACTCGGGCACCCGCCGTACCGCCGAGCACTGACCCGAAGCACCCCGCAGGCCCGCTACCCCCTCCCGGGGGTGGCGGGCCTGCGGCGTTCCCCCGCCCGCGCCCTCCCGCCCTCCCGCCCGCCCGCGCTCGCTCCGGCTTCCGCCTCGCCCCGGGGCTTGCCCCGTCGATCATGAAGTTAGCGGTGTCGGCGGTCCCTTTTGTCCCCGCCAACCTCATGATCACCGCTCGACGCGGCTTGGCCCGGTGGGCGGAACCGCAGTCCGCTCCCGAGACGCGGGTGTTGTCACGGGGCCACCGCCGACACTCACGCCCAAGCCCAGCGCCCGATGCGCTCCCGGCGCCCGCCCTGCCTCATTGATCCGGGGGAGCACCACCACCTGCCGGTCACCGGGCGGTGATCAAGGAGTTTGTGTCCGCCTGGACGACCGCGTGGGACACCAACTCCTTGGTCACGACCGGCGGACGGCTGGGCTGTCGGGCGTCGCGGGGACGGAAGGGTGGCGGGCGCGCGCGGCGCGGAGGCGTAAGAGTCGCGGACAGTCGCGGCGCGGTGTGCGGGAAGGGTGCACAAGGGCCGCGGCGCGGAAGGGAGCGGCGGTCAGGCGGCCTGGGGGTGAGAAGGGCGGCGGGCGCGGCGGCCGGACAGGCGGGTCTCGCGGAAGGCGAACGTGGCGATCACCACGGCAGCGCCGCAACCGGTGCAGATCAGCTCCGGGCAGTCGGCGCCGTGCCCGTCGCCGCACGGCGGCGCCTCGAACAGCACGACGCCCTCGCAGGTGTCACAGTGCAGCTCGCGGTCAGACACGGGTGGCTCCTCTCGCTCCGGGCGCCGGCCGAGGCGGGAGGCGCCGGCCGGTGGACCGAAGACGGATAGACCGAAAACGGAAAATAACTCCCGTGTAGTTTGGCACGCGGGTACGACAACGACCCGCGCCAGGCCGCCGTCAGGCGGCGCGCGCCACCTCGAGCCAGCGCTCCAGCGCGGCCGCGGCGGCGCCCGAGTCGACCGCCTCGGCGGCCCGGTCCAGGTTGGCCCGCAGCACCTCGTACAGGTCGCCGTCGAGCGGGCCCTGGGTGGCCAGCGCCACAGCGGCGTTGACCAGTACCGCGTCCCGCGCCGGGCCGGTCTCACCGGCGAGCAGCCGGCGGACCACCTCGGCGTTGTAGACCGCATCCCCGCCGCGCAGGTCGGCCAGGGTGGCCCGGGGTACGCCGAGCTCCGTCGCGTCCAGCACGGACTCCGTGACGGTGCCCTGCTGCGCCACCCAGACCCGGGTGGGCGCGCCGGTGCTGAACTCGTCCAGGCCGTCCTCGCCGCGTACCACGATCGCGGAGTCGCCCCGGGCCGCGAAGACGGCGGCCATCACCGGGGCCATCCGCTTGTCGAAGCAGCCCACCGCGCCCGCGCGGGGCCGCGCCGGGTTGGTCAGCGGGCCGAGGAAGTTGAACGCGGTGGGTACGCCGATCTCGCGCCGGACCGGGCCGGTGTGGCGCATGCCGGGGTGGAAGCGGGCGGCGAAGCAGAAGCCGATACCGGCCTCGGTGACGCAGCGGGCCACCTGCTCGGGTGCCAGATCGAGGGGTACGCCGAGCTGCTCCAGCACGTCGGCGGTGCCGCAGGAGGAGGAGGCGGCCCGGTTGCCGTGCTTGACCACGCGGACCCCGGCCCCGGCGACCACCAGCGCCGCCATGGTGGAGATGTTCACCGTGTGGGCGAGGTCGCCGCCGGTGCCGACCACGTCCAGCGCGGTCGTGCGTACGTCCTCGGGCAGGTGCACCGGCACCGCGCGGGTCAGCATGGCCTCGACGAGGCCGCCCAGCTCGGCGGGGGTCTCACCCTTGGTGCGCAGCGCCACGGCGAACCCGGCGATCTGCGCCGGGGTGGCCGAGCCGGCCATGATCTCGCCCATCGCCCACGCGGTGTCGGCGGTGGAGAGCTCCTCGCCGCGCAGCAGCGCGTTGAGCAGAAGCGGCCAGGTCCGTTCGCCCATGGCGGGCCTCCCGAGCGGCGTGAGGAAAGCGGTTGGGGCGCGCCACGGCCGCGTCGCCGTGACGCGCGAAGGCCGGGGGATCAGGCCGCGGCGTGGGTGCGGCGCAGCAGCTCCGCCACGGTGCTGCCGGCGACCACCGGGTCGAGCGGGTGGGTCAGCGTGGCGTCGACCTCGGCGTACGCGGCCAGCCAGCGGTCGGCGGCGCGGGCGAGCACCACGCAGGTCGGGGGCGCGTCGTCCCGGTCGTCCTTGATCTGGCGGGCGATGCCGATGCCGCCGCCGGGGCTCGCCTCGCCGTCGAGCAGCATCAGGTCGATCTCGTAGTCGTCGACCAGCCGGATGCAGGCGTTGTACTCGTCGGCCTCGACGAACTCGATCTCGATGCCGGGCGCCGGCCGGGTGCCCACGGCGAGCCGCATGCGGTCGCGGACCTTCGGGTCGTCGCTGTAGAGCAGGACGGTGCAAAGACGATCGCTCATCGTGACGTGGCTCCCACCTCGTAGCTGCCCGCTGATCGTAGCGGGCGTCACATCCGGCCTGTCGCCCCGCCCGGGCGTGCTCGGGGCGTACCCCGGAACGGGCCTCAGGCGCTCGCCTCCGCGGCGCGCTCGCGGGCCTCCTGGCGGTCCAGCTCGCGGTCGAGCCGGCGGGCCTCGCGCTCGGACTGTTTGACCCACTGGACGACCAGGACGGCGAGCATGGTGACGCTGACGAACTCGCCGCCGGCCCACAGGATGCCGCCGGCCACCACCTGGTCGTTCCAGGGGTCGGACCAGGACAGGTTCAGCGACGGGTACCAGTCGCCGCCGAACAGCGTGGTGCTCTGCATGATGGTCAGGCCGAGGACGGTGTGGAACGGCACCGAGAGCAGCATGAGCAGCGCGCGTCCCGGGTACGGCCAGCGGCCGGGCAGCGGGTCCAGGCCGAGCAGCGGCCAGAAAAAAACGCAGCCGGTGGCGATGAAGTGCGCGTGGACCAGCTCGTGCGCCCACTCGTGGCGCAGCGTGAACTCGTAGAGGTCGGTGAAGTACAGCGCGAACGGGTTCACCACGAAGATGGCGAACGCCACAAGCGGGAAGCTGTAGATCCGGATCACCTTGCTGTGCACGATCGCGAGCAGCCGCTTGCGCGGGCGTACCGGCAGCGTGCGCAGCGCCAGCGTCACCGGCGCGCCGAGCGCCAGGAAGATCGGCGCGATCATCGACAGCACCATGTGCTGCACCATGTGCACCGAGAGCAGGGCGGTGTCGTACGCGCCGAGCCCGGTGAGCGTGACCAGGGCGATTCCGCCAAGGCCGGGGCCGAGGAACGACACGGTACGGATGACCGGCCAGCGGTCGCCGCGCAGCCGCAGCCGGTGCACCCCGTAGAGGTAGAGGCCGGCGGCCAGGACGATGCCCAGCGTGAGCCAGCTGTCCAGCCGGGTCTCGGTGAGGACCCGGGCCACGGTGAACGGCGGCGGGGCGCCTTCGCCTCCCGCCGCCAGCGTCGCCGGAACAGCCGAGGTGACGGCGCGGATCTGATCGACGTGCAGCACGCTTTTCAGGGTAGGTCAGGCGAAGCGGACCTCCACTATCGGGCCACGGAAGGGCTCGGTTTGGCACCCCGCTGATCGTCGGTCCCGGTCAGGGGCAATAATGACCGCGTGACTGCGGCCCCAGCCATTGACAAGAGCCGGATCCACTCCCTGACCCGACCCAACATGGTCAGCGTCGGGACGATCGTGTGGCTCTCCAGCGAACTCATGTTCTTCGCGGCGCTGTTCGCGATGTACTTCTCCATCCGCGCGGCTGCGCCGGAGCAGTGGGAGAAGCACACCGAGGTGCTGAACATCCCGTACGCGACCACGTTCACGGTGATCCTGGTGCTCTCCTCGATCACCTGCCAGATCGGCGTGTTCGCGGCCGAGCGCGGCGACGTCCACGCTCTGCGCCGGTGGTTCACGATCACCTTCGTGATGGGTCTGATCTTCGTGCTCGGTCAGCTGAACGAGTACCGGACCCTGGTGCACGAGGGCGTGAAGATCAACGAAGACGGTTACGGGTCGATGTTCTACCTCACCACCGGCTTCCACGGTCTGCACGTGACCGGCGGTCTCATCGCCTTCGTGATCTTCATGATCCGTACCACGATGGGCCGGTTCACCCCCGCCCAGGCGACCTCGGCGATCGTCGTGTCCTACTACTGGCACTTCGTGGACGTCGTGTGGATCGCGCTCTACGCCATGATCTACTGGCTCCAGTGATCTTGGCGCGTCACGAACCGCGCCGCTGCTCCGTCCCCTGAGACAAGGTCCAACCGGTTAAGGACACAGGTCATGACTTCTGACAACGACCGCCGACGCGGTCTGCTCGCGCGGCTGCGCGGGCGGCCCGTAGTGCGCAGCAGGGGCCGCCGCCGGCTGGGCGCCGCGGTCCGGCTGTTCGCCGCGCTGATGCTGGCCGGCGGTGCCTACACCGTCTTCGCCCCCGGCGTGCAGGCGCAGGACAACCCTCCGTTGACCGCCGCAGGCAACGAGGGCAAGGCGCTGTTCGACGTGAGCTGTGTGACCTGTCACGGTCGCAACGCCCAGGGCGTCGAGGGCCGTGGTCCGAGCCTGATCGGCGTCGGAGCGGCCTCGGTCGAGTTCCAGGTCAGCAGCGGTCGCATGCCGATGGCCCGGCAGGAGGCCCAGGCCATGCGCAAGCCGCCGCAGTTCACCGACGAGCAGGTGCGCCAGCTCGGGCAGTACATCCAGGAGCTCGGCGGCGGCCCGGAGGTGCCCAACGGGAACCTGCGTGAGGGCGCCAACCTGTCCACCGGTGGTGAGCTGTTCCGGATCAACTGCTCGCAGTGCCACGCCTTCAGCGGCGGCGGCGGCGCGCTGTCCTCCGGCAAGTACGCGCCGAGCCTGGCGCCGGCCAGCGACCGGCAGATCTACGCCGCGATGCTGAGCGGCCCGCAGAACATGCCGGTGTTCGGCGACAACCAGATCACGCCCGAGGAGAAGGCGGACATCATCGCCTACATCCAGGAGACGCTGAAGCACGACGGCGACCCGGGCGGCTTCAACCTGGGCCGCTACGGCCCGTCGACCGAGGGTCTCGCGATCTTCCTGGTCGGCATCGTCGCGCTGGTCTTCGCGAGCCTGTGGATCGCGGGCAAGTCGTGACCGGACGGATCAATGCTTCCAGTGCTGTGGCGCCGACCCCCGGCGTCACCCGTAGCGAGGTGACGGCATGAGCACCCACACCGAGCACCAGGCCCAGCAGGGCCCGGAGCCGCTCGACGTGAACGACCCCCGGCTCTCCCGGTTCGACATCGTCCAGGAGGGTGCGCGTCGGGACGACATCGAGATCGTCCACTACGAGCCGCAGGTGGTCCCGGGCAGCAAGGCCGAGCGCCGGCTGACCCGTACGGTCGCCCTGATGTTCCTGCTGACCGGCGTCTTCGCGACCGCCTTCCTGGTGGTCTACATCTGGTGGCCGTGGCAGTGGGAGCCGGGCACCGGTGGCGACAAGCTCTACACGCCGCTGCTCGGCGTGACGCTGGGCCTGGCGCTGCTGGGCATCGGCTTCGGCATCCTGACCTGGGGCAAGAAGCTGCTGCCCAAGGAGGTCTCGATCCAGGACCGGCACGACCAGGCCGAGGACCCGGAGGGTCGCAAGATCACCGGCGAGACCATGCTCTACCTGGCCGACGAGATGGGCGTACGCCGTCGGCCGCTGCTCGGCATCTCGCTGCTCGCCGGCCTCGCGCCGGTGGGCGCGGTGGCCGCGGCCCCGCTGATCGGTGGCCTGATCGAGCAGCCGCACAAGAACAACCAGATGTTCACCACCGGCTTCCAGCCGGCCGAGGGCGGCAAGAAGATCCGGCTCATCCGTGAGGACGGCCGCCCGATCCGCCCGGCCGACGTCAGCGTCGGCGGCCAGCTCACCGTGTTCCCGGGCATCGACGGCGGCGTCAGCAACCTGCACGCCGACTCGCCCACCCTGCTCATCCACCTGCGGGAGGACGACGCGCAGAAGTCGCGCGCCGCGAACGAGCGCAAGGGCCACGGCGACTACATGTGGGGCAACTACGTCGCGTTCTCCAAGATCTGCACGCACGCCGGCTGCCCGGCCAGCCTCTACGAGCAGCAGACCAACCGCCTGCTCTGCCCCTGCCACCAGTCGCAGTTCCTCATCACCGACAACGCCAAGCCGATCTTCGGCCCGGCGAACCGGCCGCTGCCGCAGCTGCCGATCGAGGTGGACGAGGAGGGCTTCTTCGTGGCGAAGTCCGACTACACCGAGACCATCGGTCCCGACTTCTGGGAGCGGCCATGAAGCGCCGAAAGTTTGATGCGGCCGCGCTGCCGGCCAAGAGCGCGCGGGCGGTGGACGACCGCTTCCAGGTGGCCACGCCCCTGCGCAAGCTGCTGAACAAGGTCTTCCCCGACCACTGGTCGTTCCTGCTCGGCGAGATCGCGCTGTTCTCGTTCATCGTCCTGCTGCTCACCGGCGTCTTCCTGACGTTCTTCTTCGAGCCGGCGATGACCGAGGTCATCTACAACGGCAGCTACGCGCCGCTGCGGGGCACCCCGATGTCGGCCGCCTACGCCTCCAGCCTGGACATCTCGTTCGATGTCCGTGGTGGTCTGATCATGCGGCAGATGCACCACTGGTCGGCCCTGCTGTTCATGGCCGCGATCGTGGTCCACATGCTGCGGGTCTTCTTCACCGGCGCGTTCCGCAAGCCGCGTGAGACCAACTGGATCATCGGCTCGCTGCTGTTCTGGGTCGGCTTCCTGGCCGGCTTCACCGGCTACTCGCTGCCGGACGACGGCCTGTCCGGCACCGGTCTGCGGATCGCCTCCGCGATCATCCTGTCGATCCCGGTGATCGGTTCCTGGGTCAGCTCGTCGATCTTCGGCGGGGAGTTCCCCGGCACCATCATCATCAGCCGCTTCTTCATCGCCCACGTGCTGCTCGTCCCGGGCCTGCTGGTGGCGCTGATCAGCGTGCACCTCGGCCTGGTGTTCAAGCAGAAGCACACCCAGTGGCCCGGCCCCGGCCGGACCAACGAGAACGTGGTCGGCGAGCGGATGTTCCCGCGCTACGCGCTCAAGCAGGGCGGCTTCTTCATGGTCGTCTTCGGCGTGATCGCGCTGATGGGTGGCCTGTTCCAGATCAACCCGATCTGGCTGTTCGGCCCGTACGAGGCGTGGGTGGTCTCGGCGGCCAGCCAGCCCGACTGGTACGTCATGTTCCTCGACGGCTCGACCCGGCTCATGCCGGGCTGGGAGATCCACATCCCGATCGGCAACGGGTACGTCATCCCACCGTTGTTCTGGCCGACCGTGGTGCTGCCCGGAATCCTGGTCGGCCTGTCGACGATGTACCCGTTCCTGGAGGCGCGCCGCCTCAAGGACTACAAGCACCACAACCTGCTCCAGCGGCCCCGGGACGTTCCGGCCCGGACCGCCGTGGGCGCCATGGCGCTCGCCTTCTACGTCGTGCTGACCCTCTCCGGCGCCAACGACGTCATCGCGGACAAGTTCCACATCAGCCTGAACGCGATGACCTGGGGCGGCCGGATCGGCCTGCTGATCCTCCCGCCGATCGCGTACTACATCACGTACCGGATCTGCCTGGGTCTGCAGCAGCACGACCGGGAGGTGCTGGCCCACGGCGTGGAGACCGGCATCATCAAGCGGCTGCCCGACGGCCGGTTCGTCGAGGTCCACCAGCCGCTCACCTTTGCCGAGGGCCACGACGGTCACCCGCCGGCGCTGGACTACGTCGGCTGGGTGGTGCCGAAGAAGATGAACCGGCTCGGTGCCCTCGGCCCGGCGATCCGGGGCTTCTTCTACCCGATCGAGAAGCCGGCCGAGGCGCCGGTCTCGCCGGGGCACCCGCCGGTCGAGGCCCGGCCGGAGCGGGAGGAGATCGGCAGCGGCGAGAGCCGTCGCTGACCCTCCCCGGTACGACTGACAGTGGCGCCCGCCGGATCGTCCGGCGGGCGCCGCTGCCGTTTCCGCCCCTGCCGTCCGGTTGTCTCCCACCTGCGCCGGGCGGCCGGTGCGCGGACGGCCGTCGCCCCCGACACGGACGGGTGGAATCGCAGGAATAACCCCGGTCAGCCGGGTATCCGTGCGGTCCGACGTCTCATGGGGGAGGAACGAATGTTGGGAATCAAACGCCTGGGCCTGCTGGCCGCGCTGGTGGTCGTGGGGCTGGCGCCCGCCGCCGCGTCGCAGGCTGCGGCGCAGCCGTCGACGCAGGACACGCAGTACCTGCAGGCGGTGCACCAGGTCAACCTGTTCGAGATCACCGCCGGTAACCTGGCCCAGCAGAAGGGGCAGAACCAGCAGGTCAAGGACCTGGGCAAGATGTTCGTGACGGACCACACCCAGCTGGACCAGACGGTGCAGTCGACCGCGCAGCAGCTCAACGTGCAGTTGCCGGCCGACCCGACCGCCGACCAGCAGAAGGTCCTGGACAAGCTGAACAACCTCAGCGGCGCCGAGTTCGACAAGGCGTGGGTGACCGCGCAGCTCGCCGGTCACGTCCAGGCGATCCAGGCCACCCAGACCGAGATCTCGCAGGGCTCGGAGCAGTCGGTGGTGCAGATCGCGCAGGACGCGCTGCCGGTCCTCCAGGCGCACTACGACGCGCTGGTGGCCCTGGCCCAGACGCTGGGTGTCCCGGTTCCGCAGACCAGCGCCAGCGGCACGCCCAGCCCGGGCGGCACCACGTCCCCGGGTGGCACCGAGTCGCCGGCTCCGGGCGGCACCGAGACCGAGGAGCCCGCTCCGGGCACCACGGAGACCCCGGTGCCCAGCCAGAGCTGACGTACCGCACGGTCGACGGTGGCCGGTCCGCCCGCCAGGGTGGGCCGGTCACCGGCTCGTGTCAGTCGGCGTTCGCCAGGCCGATCGCGAACGCCTCCTCCAGGTCGTGCTGCGAGTAGGCGCGGAACGCGATGTGCGACTCGGTGTTGAGCACGCCCGGCACCTTCGAGATGCTGCCGGCGATGACCTGGGCGATCTGCTCGAACTCCCGGACCCGGACCATGGCGATCAGGTCGACGTGCCCGGCCACCGAGTAGACCTCGCTGACGCCGGGCAGGTTGGCCAGGTTCTCGGCCACCTCGGGGATGGAGTCGGTGGCGCAGTCGATCAGCACGATCGCGGTGATCACGGGACGGTTCTCCGTTCGTCGGCGACGAAGCCCATGCTAGAGCCCGCGCCCCTCACCGCGCCGCCGGGACGGTCAGGTCGTCCCCGGCCCGGATCACCTCACGCAGGCGTTCCCCGGCCGCGACTGTCGCGCCCGGCCACACCACGGACCGGTCGACGTCGCCGTGCACCCGTGCGCCGGCGCCGACCACCGAGCCGGTGACCCGGCCGTCCACCGTCGCGGCCGGGTCCACCAGCCCGTCCGGTCCGGCCGCGTGCAGGTTGGCGGCCAGGTAGTCGGCCGGCGTGCCGGTGTCGTAGAACGTGCCCCGGTAGGGCACGACGCTGAGCGCCCCGGCGGCCTCCGCGGGCCGCCACACCGCCCGGACCAGGTCGCCGAACGTGGCGGGCAGGTCGCGGACCAGCCGCCAGGGCAGCAGCGAGAAACCCACGAACTCGTGGCCGTCGAAGGTGCCGGGGGCGTCCGGGTCGTCGGCGGGCCGGCCGAGCAGGCGTACGCCGTGCCCGTCCCACCCGTCCAGCAGCGCGGCGATGTCCGGGCCGGGCGGGGCCTGCGGGTCGGCCAGGTACGCGTCGGCGTTGCCCACGAGCACGCCCCGGCCGTCGATCCAGTCCCGCAGCCGGCCCACGCCCCCGGCGGTGCCCAGCGGAGCGTCCGGCTCGACCGACAGGTGGGCCCGTCCGCCCACCCGCGCGACCACCTGGTCGCCCAGGTAGCAGGCGTTCACCGCGACCCGCTCCGGGCCGGTCAGGCCGAGCCCGGCCAGCCGGGCCAGCGCCCGGTCCAGCAGCGGGACGTTCCCGACCGGGCAGAGCGCCTTCGGCACCCGCTCGGTGAGCGGGCGCAGCCGGGTGCCCTCGCCCGCGGCCAGCACGACCGCGCACACCTCGGCCCCCGCGGCCGGGGTGCCCGCGTACGGGGCGCTCACGCGGCGGGTCGGTGCTCGCCGGCGCGCGGGCCGATGCCGTAGTACCCGAGCAGGTTGGCGGTGGCGCGGCTGAGCCGGGGCAGGTCGTCGAGCGGATGGAAGGCGGCCTCGATGACCTCGGCGCCGTCCACCTTCAGCTCGGTGGTCGACGCCGGCACCTCCGCCTCGAAGACCACGTCGACCCAGCCCTTGGCGTGCACCACCGCGTTCGGCACCGCCGGGCGCAGCACGTCGGGGGACAGGCGGACGCCGGACTCCTCGTACAGCTCACGGGCCGCGCCCACCACCGGGGCCTCGCCGCGTTGCAGCAGCCCGGCCGGCAGCGTCCAGCTGTAGCCCGGCGGCTGGCGCAGCAGCAGGATCCGGCCCGCGCCGGTGGCCTCCGCGTCCCGGACCAGCGTGACCGCGCCGACGATGTACTTCGGTACGGCCAGCCGGACCAGTCGCCGCCGCAGCGGGACCGGCAGCCGGTAGAAGAACTTGTAGCCGAGGGCCCGTCCGGTGGCACGCGCGCGGGGGATCATGCCGTCCAGGCTAGTGGTCCCGGCGCGGACCGGCTCCGTCTACTGCCTGTGGTCGACCAGATCGATCAGCTGCTGGACCACGGTGTCCGGCTCGACCGTGCGGTCGAAGACCGCCACCAGCAGCGTCTCCAGGTCGGGGTAGCCCAGTTCCTCGGACAGCCGCAGCAGCGGCAGGTCGCTGGCCAGGCCCCGGTTGTGCTTGCGCAACGCCAGGCCGATCGAGGCCCGGCCGAGCCGGACCTTGTCGGCGATCGAGATACCCGGCTCGGTGTGCTCCGCGAACCAGCGGTTGATCTGCATCTGGGCGTGCGGGGACTTCACGAAGCCCAGCCACTCCCGGCGCGGGCCGCGCGGGGCCACGTCCGCCTCGAAGCCGCTCTCCGCGTCGTTCTCGGTGAAGATCTCCACCACGTCGCCCTCCTCCAGTTCGGAGGAGAGCGGCGCGAGCCGGCCGTTGATCCGGGCGGCCAGGCAGTGGTCGCCGCGCTCGGTGCCCAGCTCGTACGCGAGGTCGACCGGGGTCGCCCCGGCCGGCAGCACCACCTGCCGCCCGTCGGCGACCACCTGGATCTGCGCCTCGGACAGGTCGCAGCGCAGCGACTCCATGAACTGGGTCGGGTCGACCGTCTCCTGCTCCCAGTCGAGCACCCGGCGCAGCCAGGCCAGCTCGTCCGCCCGGTCGACGGCCCGGCCCGCGGCCCGGGGGAAGCGGTAGTGGGCGGCCACGCCGTACTCCGCGGAGCGGTGCATCTCGGCGGTGCGGATCAGCACCTCGACGGTGCGGTCCTGCGGGCCGCAGACGCTCGTGTGCAGGGACCGGTAGAGGTTGTTCTTCGGGGAGGCGATGAAGTCCTTGAACCGGCCCGGCACCGGCCGCCAGAGCCCGTGCACGGCGCCCAGCGCGGCGTAGCAGTCGGTCGCCGGACCGTCCACCACGATCGCGATGCGGGGCAGGTCGTACGGGGCGGCGTGGTCGCCGGCGACGGTGTCCTTCCAGATCGAGTAGAGGTGCCGGGGGCGGGGGGAGACGTCTGCGTCGACCCGGTTGCGGCGCAGCGCCACCCGGGTGCGGGCGACCACGTCGGCGAGGTAGGCGTCCCAGCCGGGCCGGTCGTGCACGAACCGGGCGATCCGCGCGTGCTCCTCCGGCCGCAGGTGCAGCAGCACCACGTCGTCCAGCTCGCGTTTGAGCGTCTGGATGCCCAGCCGGTCGCAGAGCGGGACCAGCACCTCCTGGGTCTTGCGGGCGATCCGCTCCCGGGAGGCGGCCGAGCGGACGCCGAGCGTACGCATGTTGTGCAGCCGGTCGGCCAGCTTGATCACCAGCACCCGGACGTCCTTGCCGGCCGCCACGATCATCTTGCGGACGGTCTCCGCCTCGGCGGCCTTGCCGTAGAACGCCTTGTCGAACTTGGTCACGCCGTCGACCAGGTGGGCGACCTCACGGCCGAAGTCCTCCTGGAGGGCCTGGAGCGTGTAGCGGGTGTCCTCCACCGTGTCGTGCAGCAGCGCGGCGACCAGCGTGATGGTGTCCATGCCGAGGTCGGCGCAGATCTGCGCCACCGCCAGCGGGTGGGTGATGTACGGCTCGCCGCTCTTGCGGAACTGGCCGCGGTGCATGTTCTCGGCGATCGTGTAGGCCCGGCGCAGGACCGAGGCGTCGGCGCTCGCGTGGATGCCGCGGTGGGCCCGGACCAGTGCGGTGACCGGGTCGCCGTCGGCCGTCGGCCAGGTGAGCAGGGAACGCAGGCGGCGGGTGAGCGGTAACTCGCCCTGGGCGGGAAGCGCGCCACCCAGGGCGGCGCCGTGTCCGGCGTCGACGTCCACCTGGGACACCTCCCTCACCCCGGCCCTCGGCCACCGGGAACCGGCGACCGGGAGCAGAGCCCGCGAATCGGGCAGGTCTGCACTCCTTTAACAGACTAAGGGAGTCGAGGTAGTCCGATCGGTCAGTTGGTCATGAGCGTTCGGTCGAGAGTTTGGCGGATCCGCCGTTCTCCGCCTTCGTCAGCAGGTCGCGGAAACGCCCCGCGCCGGCCACCGGCGAGGCCCAGCCGTCGGTCGACTCGACCAGCCGGGTCTCCGGTCGTTCCAACCAGGACAGGATCCGCTCGGTCTCCTCGGCGGTCGCGGCCGGCACCGGACCGTGCCCGGGCAGCACCGTCTCGGCGGTGGCCCGGATCGCGGCGATCGTGGGTCGCGGGTGGACACCCGGCGGGGACACCCCGGCCCCGGCGAGCCGGCCGTGCCGGATCAGCGCCAGCTCCCAGCCGCCCCGGGCGGCCGGACGGGCGGCGGCCAGCTCGGCGATGCCGGTCAGCGCGGCCAGCCGCTGCATCCGGACCGCCGCGCGCAGCACCGCGACGAGCCGGCCGCGGACAACGGCCGCCTCCTCGTACCGCTCGGCGGCCGACAGCACCTCGATGCGGGCGAGCAGCGCGTCCACCACCACCGCGGGGTCGTCGCTGGTGGCGGTGCGGAACGGCGTCGCCGCGCGGTCGTCGTACTCCTCGGGGGTGATCTTGTGCTCGCAGGGCGCCGGGCAGCGGCCCAGCTCGGCCAGCGCGCAGGCCGGCATGGTGGTGCGCCGGGAGAGCCGGTGCGTGCACTGACGCAGCGGCACGGCGTCGTGGAAACCGGCGGCGGCCAGCTCCGCCGCCTGCCGGGACCGGAACGGCCCCAGGTAGGCCGTGTCGGTGGGCGCGAGGGCACGCACGATCGACAACCGGGGGTACGCCTCGTCGGTGAGCTTCAGCCACACCTGGCGCTCCGGATACTTCGACCGGCGGTTGTACGGCGGCGCGTGCGCCGCGATCAGCCGCAGCTCGCGGACCTCCGCCTCCAGCGAGTGCGCGCACTCGACCGCCTCGACGCGCTCGGCGGCGGCGAGCATCTCGGAGATCCGGGCCCGCTTCTCCGCGGCGGTGAAGTAGCTGCGGACCCGGGTGGCGATGTCGCCGGACGTGCCGACGTAGAGCGGCCGGTCGTCGGCGGCCCGGAAGATGTAGACGCCCGGCACCTTGGGCAGCCCGTCGGCGAGGTGCCGCTTGCGGCGCTGGGTGGGCGTGACCGCGCGGGCGAACTCGATCGCCTCGCCGACCGTGCCGACCCGGTGCCCGCCGAGACGGCCGATCAGCCCGTGCAGCACGTCGACGGTGGCCTTCGCGTCGTCCAGCGCCCGGTGGGTGGGCTGGGTCGCGGTGCGGAAGTAGGCGGCGAGCGTGCCCAGCTTGCGGTTGGGCACCTCGTCGCGGGTGAGCACCCGCCGGGCCAGCGCGGCCGTGTCCAGCACCCGGGGGTTGGGCCAGCGGTAGCCGTGCTTCGCGCAGGCGGCCTTGAGGAAACCCACGTCGTACGGCGCGTTGTGGGCGACGAGCACGGCGTCGGTGATGAACTCCAGGAAGCTGGGCAGCACCTGCTCGATCGGCGGGGCGGGCAGCAGCATGGCCTGGGTGATGCCGGTGAGCACGGTGATGAACGGCGGGATCGGCACGCCCGGGTTGACGAGCGTGGCGAGCACGCCCAGCTCCTCGCCGCCGCGGACCTTCACCGCGCCGATCTCGGTGATCCCGCCGCCGTCGGGAGCGCCGCCGGTGGTCTCCAGGTCGACCACCACGAAGGTGGTCGCGTAGAGCGGCAGCGCCGGGTCGACACCGCTGCCCGCCGGGTCCAGGCCGGCCAGCGACTCCTGGACGTACTCCGCTCGTGTCACCCGCGGGACGCTAGCGGCACGGTCCGACACTCCTGTCACTGCCGCCCCAGGAGATACCACGGGGGTACGATGAGAGATCGGCTCACTCACCGGGCGGTGGGCCCGTTCGGGGTGGGAGACTTGCCTCATGCCCCTCACCGAGCCGTACGACGACCGCTCCTCCGTGGAGGAGCCGGTGGTCGGCGTGCCCGCAGGTGAGGACGCGCCACCACCGGTCGAGCCCGAGCCCGTGCTGCCCGAGCCGGTCCGGCAGCGGATCGTCACGCTGACCGCCGCCGTGCTGCCCGGCCTGCCCGCCGACGAGGTGCCGGTGCCGCTGCGGCGGGTCGCCAAGTTCGCCCCGAACCGCCGGGCCCGTCTCGGCGCGCCCGCGATCGCCGCCCAGCTCACCGCCGACCCGCTGTTCCGGCAGCGGATCACGGCCCGGGTGCTCGCCGACGCCGGTGACCTCGGCGCGGCGGTGGTCGAGGGCACCGCGCCGGCCGCCGCCGACCCGGTCGAGGTGGCCGCCCTGGCCTACCTGGCCCGGCCCCGCGGCTGGCGGGACCTGATCGAGGCCAGCGGCGAGGCGGTACGCGCCGAGGCCGACAGCGCGGTCGTGGCCGAACTGGTACGCGAGGCCGAGCAGCGGGCCGCCCGCGCCGAGCACGACCGGGCGGTGGCCCGCGTCGAGGCGGAGAAGCTGCGCGACGAGCTGGCCCGGGTCCGGGAGGAGCTGGGTCAGCTCCGCGAGGAGGCCCGCCAGCTGACCCGTACCCTGCGGGAGACCCAGGCCCGGGAGCGCAAGGCCACCGAGATGCTCGCCACCGAGCGAGGGCGGGCGGCCCGCGCCGCGGCCGACGCGGACGCCGAGCTGCGCCGCGCCCGGGCCCGGCTGGCCGAGGCGGAGGCCGCCGCCGGCGTGGCCCGGGCCAGCGCCAAGGAGGCCCGCTCGGTCGACGACGCGCGGCTGTGGCTGCTGCTGGAGACGATCGGCCAGGCCGCCGTGGGGCTGCGCCGCGAGCTGGCGCTCGACCCGGTGGACAAGCTCCCGGCCGACTTCGTCGCCGACGCGTTCGCCGAGCAGCCGGGTGCCGCGCCGGCCGGCCCGTCGACGCGGGCCCGCGACACCGACGACCCGGCCCGCCTCGACCAGTTGCTCGCGCTGCCGCGGGCACACCTGGTGGTCGACGGCTACAACGTGACCAAGCGCGGCTTCGGCGAGATGTCGCTGGAGCAGCAGCGCAAGCGGCTGATCACCGGCCTCGGCGGGATCGCCGCGCAGACCGGGGACGAGGTCACTGTCGTCTTCGACGGCGCCGAGCGGATCCACGGCCTGCCTCCGGCGCCGCGCGGCGTGCGGGTGCTGTTCTCCCGCAAGGGCGAGACCGCCGACGAGCTGATCCGCCGGCTGGTCCGCGCCGAGCCGGCCGGGCGGCCGGTGGTCGTGGTCTCCTCCGACCGGGAGGTGGCCGACGGGGTGCGCCGGCACGGCGCGTACCCGCTGGGCGCCGACTCGCTGCTGCGGCGCCTGGCGCGTTCCTGACCTTCGCCCTTACTTGATCGACTCCAGGTCGGGGAAGTGGCGGGGTCGAGGGCGTGCTGATCGCGCCACTTCGGCGTACTGGTTCGGGTTCGCGGCGGGTGCTGCCTCGTTGTCCGGTTCTGTCGTACCCGAGCGTTAGCGTTCTGGTGACCGACGGTGGTGGTTCCTTCCCCGAGCGCCACCGGCGACCCGTCAGGAGGCGTTGATGCTGATCGACTGCGACACCTGCGGCAACCGCGGCGCCGGCTGCTCCGGCTGCCTGGTGACCGCACTGCTCGACTCCGACCCGGCCGACCTCGGCCCGGCCGAGCACCGGGCGATCGAGGTGTTCGCGCGGGCCGGATTCGAGGTGGAGGTGCTGCCACCAGCGCCCGGCGCGGTGCCCGCGCCGACACGGGCACCGGCGCCCCGCCGTCCCGCCCGTCGCCGGATCGCCTGACGCGCCCGCTGCCCGCCAGGCGCCGCCCAGGGTGCTGAAGGCAACCGCCGACCGGGTCAGCCGCCCATCGCCCGCTTGCCGGGCTCTCGCGCCGCTCCGCACGGCTTCTCGTCACCCCGTTGACCGGACCGGCGCCCGTGCGGGCCACGCTGTCGGGTCGCGCGCCGGGCACGGCGGTCCGATCGGCGGCCGGGCAATAGGATGGGCGGTCACGGCGGGAGGGAGCGGCATGACGCGGACGGGGCACGACGGCGGGGTGAGCCGGTGACCCCGCGCGCCTGGGCGCTGCTGACCCTGGCCGGCCTGGTGGTCGCGCTGCTCGTGGCGGTGGCGCTGCTGGTGCCGTGGAGCCGGCCGCCGGCGCCCCGCGCCGACCAGCTCGCGGCGCTACGGGATCTCCCGGCCGAGCAGGTGACCCGGGGCCGGGCCTTCCACGGCGCGCTGCGCCCGGCGGCCTGGTCGGCGCTGGCGGTCGGGCTGGTGGTGGCGGTGCTGCTCGGGCTGACCCCGCTGGGCGGGCGCCTGGTCGAACTGGTCGGCCGGCCCTTCGGCGGGCACTGGATCGCGCAGGCCGTGCTCGGCGGGCTGGCCGTCATGTTCCTCGCCGACCTGCTCACGCTGCCGTTCGCGGCCTGGCGCCGCACCGTGCTGGTCCGCTACGGGCTGAGCACCCAGAGCTGGGGCGGCTGGGCGGTCGACCTGCTCAAGTCGTACGCGGTCAGCGCGGTGATCGGCGCGCTGGTCCTGCTCGGCTTCTACACGGTGGTCCGGCTCGCCCCGCGCTGGTGGTGGGCGTTCGGCGCGGCCGGTGCGGCGGCCCTGGTGGTGGTGCTGTCGTTCGTGCTGCCGGTGCTGGTCGAGCCGGTGTTCAACCGGTTCACCCCGATGGAGCCGGGCCCGCTGCGCAGTGAGCTGACCGCGATGGCCGCCCGGGACGGCGTACCGGTGCGCGACGTGCTCGTCGCCGACGCGTCCCGGCGCACCAGCGCGGTGAACGCGTACGTCTCCGGGCTCGGCCCGACGCGGCGGGTGGTCGTCTACGACACGCTGCTGCGCGAGGCGGAACCGGCCGAGGTGACGAGCGTGGTCGCCCACGAGCTGGGCCACGCCAAGGACCGGGACGTGTGGACCGGCACGGTGCTCGGCGCGCTCGGCGCCGCCGCCGCTGTGGTGGCGCTCTACCTGATCGGCTCGTGGACGCCGCTGCTGCGGCTCGCGGGCGTCGACTCGATCGCCCAGCCCCGGGCGTTCCCGCTGCTGATCGCGCTGGTCACGGTCGCCGGCCTGCTCGCCACCCCGGCGCAGGGGCTCGTCTCGCGCCGGATCGAGGCCCGCGCCGACGCCCACGCGCTGGCGCTCACCGGCGACCCGGCGACGTTCGAGGCGATGCAGCGGCGGCTCGCCGGGGTCAACCTGGCCGACCCCGACCCGCCGCGCTGGGAGCGCCTCTGGTCGGCGACCCACCCGTCCACCGTGGAGCGGATGGCCGCCGCCCGCGCCTACGCCAGGGAGTCCGGTCGATGAGCCGTACCTTGCTGATCACCAACGACTTCCCGCCGCGCCCCGGCGGCATCCAGTCGTTCGTGCACAACCTCGCGGTGCGCCAGCAGCCCGGCTCGGTGGTGGTGTACGCGTCGAGCTGGCGCGGGGCGGAGAAGTTCGACGCCGACCAGCCGTTCGAGGTGGTCCGGGAGCGGACCCGGGTGTTGCTGCCCACCCCGCTGATCGCCCGGCGGGCGGCGCGGCTGGCGCGCGCGTACGACTGCGACACCGTCTGGTTCGGCGCGGCGGCCCCGCTGGGGCTGCTCGCCGCGGGCCTGCGGCGACGGGCCGGGATCCGCCGGGCGGTGGCGCTGACCCACGGCCACGAGGTCGGCTGGGCGGCGCTCCCCGGCGCCCGGTCGGCGCTGCGCCGGATCGGCCGGAGCGTGGACGTGACCACCTACCTCGGCGAGTACACGCGGGCACGGCTGGCCCGCGTGCTGGACGGGCCGACCGAGCTGCGGCGGCTCGCGCCCGGCGTGGACGTGGACACCTACCACCCGGAGGTCGACGGCGGGCGGGTCCGGTCGCGGCTCGGGCTGGCCGACCGGCCGGTGGTGGTGTGCGTGTCGCGGCTGGTGCCCCGCAAGGGCCAGGACATGCTGATCCGCGCGCTGCCGGAGATCCGCCGCCGGGTGCCCGACGCCGCGCTGCTCGTGGTCGGCGGCGGCCCGTACCGCTCGACGCTGGAGAAGCTGGCCCGACAGGCCGGCCTGGAACGCGACGTGGTCTTCACCGGCTCGGTGCCCTCGGCCGAGCTGCCCGCCCACTACGCGGCCGGCGACGTCTACGCGATGCCGTGCCGCACCCGCAACCGCGGGCTGGACGTGGAGGGCCTCGGGATCGTCTACCTGGAGGCGAGCGCGACCGGGCTGCCGGTGGTGGCCGGTGACTCCGGCGGCGCGCCGGACGCGGTCCGCGAGGGGGAGACCGGGTACGTGGTCGGGGGCCGGGACGTGGCCCAGCTCGCCGACCGGGTGGCCACGCTGCTCGCCGACCGGGACCTGGCCCGGCAGTTCGGCGCCGCCGGCCGCGCCTGGGTGGAGCGGGAGTGGCGCTGGGAGACGCAGGCGCAGCGGATGGCCGCCCTGCTGGCCGGCTGACCGCGCGCCGGCCGGGCCAAGGCCACAGGCCGGCAAGGCTCAAAAGGCCGCGCGCCGGCCGGGTCAGGAGGCGGCGGACCGGCCAGGCTCGGAAGGCCGGGTCAGGAGGCCGCGTCGACGTGGGCGGGCACCCGGCCCAGGTGCGGCGCGGCCGGGCCGGGACGGCCGAAGTGCCAGCCCTGCCCGGCGTCGCAGCCGATCGCGCGCAGCCGGTCCGCCTGGTCGGCCGTCTCCACGCCCTCGGCGGTGACGGTGAGGCCCAGCGCGTGCGCCAGCGACACCAGCGAGGCGAGGATCCGCTCGTCGGTGCCGCTGCCCGGCGCGCGCAGGCCGGTCACGAACTCGCCCGCCACCTTCAGCTCGTCGACCGGCAGATCCCGCAGGTACGCGAGGTTGCAGTAGCCGGTGCCGAAGTCGTCGATGGCGACCCGGACACCGAGGTCGCCGAGCACCCGCAGGGCGCGCACCGGCTCGACCACTGTGCTCATCATGGTGCTCTCGGTGATCTCCAGTTGCAGCCGGTGCGGCGGCAGGCCGGTGTGCCCGAGCACGCCGCGTACCTCGGTCACCAGGTCGGTGCGGTGCAACTGCCGGACGGCGAGGTTGACGCTGACGAACGGCGCGTCGCCGTCCGCGCCGGGCCAGGTGCCCGCCTCGCGGCACGCCTCGGCCAGCACCCAGCTGCCCAGCCGGACGATCAGCCCGGTCTCCTCGGCCAGCGGGATGAAGCTGTCCGGCCGCAGCACACCCAGCTCCGGGTGACGCCAGCGCACCAGCGCCTCCATGCCGAGCACCCGCCCGTCGCGCAACGACGTCAGCGGCTGGTAGTCGAGGTAGAACTCGCCCCGGTCCAGCGCGGCGGGGATCGCCGCGGACAGCGCGTACCGGGCCAGGTCGCGGCGGTTGCGGTCGGCGTCGAACAGCGACCAGCGGGCCCCGCCGGCGGCCTTGGCCCAGTGCAGCGTGCTGTCGGCCGCGCGCATCAGGTCCATCGGCGAGGTGCCCGCGACCGGGCGCTCCACGATGCCGATGCTCGCGGACACGGTCAGCTCGTGGCCGTCGACGAGCGCCGGCTCGCGTACCGCGGCGAGCGCCGCCTCGGCGACCTTCACCGCGTCGTCGGTGCCGGCGGTGCGCTCGACCAGGATCACGAACTCGTCGCCGCCGAGCCGCGCCACCAGGTGCTCGCCGAGCGCCCGGTGCAGGCGCTGGGCCACCGTCACCAGGAGCGAGTCGCCGACCTGGTGGCCCAGGGAGTCGTTGACCACCTTGAACCGGTCCAGGTCGAGGAAGCACACGCCGACGCGGTCGGCGCCCCGGCCCGGCGCGGTGATCGCGGCGGTCAGCCGTTCGGTGAACAGCGTGCGGTTCGGCAGGCCGGTGAGCGGGTCGTGGGTGGCCTGGTGCCGGAACCGGGCCTCGCTGTCGCGCAGCGCCCGTTCGGCCTGCGCACGGGCCATCATGGCGGCCCGGCGGATGGACTCCTGCTCGTCGAGCGTGCGGTCGCGCAGGGCGCGGGCGTACCCGGTGGCGACGGTGGCGAGCAGCCGCGCCATCCGGTCCTCGACGTCGTCGACGACCAGGTCGAGGTCGCGGACCAGGCGCAGCTGGATCACCTCGACGGTGCGGCCCAGCCCTTCCGCGGACGCGATGTGCGCCTGCACCAGCTCCGCGCCGACCTGCTGGCCGATCCGCAGGTCGAACGGCTCGGCGCGCAGCGCCTGGGCCAGCCGGTCGGTGAGCCGTTGCAGCATCTCCTCCAGCTGCGACTGCGTCATCGGCAGGTAGCTGGTGCCGGACACCGCCTTGGCCCAGGCCCGGGCGAACACGCCGGGCCGGCAGCGGGCAGCGTCGTCACCCACCGAGCCGCCCGACCCCGCCCATGAAGACGGCCCGTTCGGCGTTCTCCGCCTGGTCGGGGGAGTCCGGCCGCCACTGCGGCACCCACACCACACCCGGGTCGACCAGCTCGAAGCCGTCGAACAGCGCGGTCAGCTCGGCCCGGCTGCGGATCCAGAGCTGGCTGTCGGTACGCCGGTAGACCCGTTCCGCCTCGGCCCGCTCGCCGGTGCCGTCGCGGCCCTCCTCGCTGGCCTGGGAGAGCACCAGGTGGCTGCCGGGCGCCAGCGCCCCGCGCAGCGTCCGGAGGATCTCCTCGGGGCGGTCGGCGTCCGGGACGAAGTGCAGCACCGCCACGATCATCACGGCGACCGGCCGGGAGAAGTCCAGCAGCCGGGTGACCTCCGGGTGGGCCAGGATCGCCTCCGGGTTGCGCAGGTCCTCCTGGAGCACCGTGGCGTGCGCGTTGCCGGCCAGGATCTCCTGGCTGTGCGCCACCGCCACCGGGTCCACGTCGACGTAGACCACCCGCGACTCCGGATCGATCCGCTGGGCGATCTCGTGCACGTTGCCGACCGTCGGGATGCCGGAGCCGATGTCCAGGAACTGGCGGACGCCGGCCTGGGCGAGGTACTGCACCGCCCGGCGCAGGAACGCGCGGTTGGCCTGCGCCATCAGCGGGGCCTCCGGCACCGCCTCGACCATCGCGCGGGCGGCCGCCCGGTCGGCCGCGAAGTTGTGCGAGCCGCCGAGGTAGTAGTCGTACATGCGGGCGACGCTGGGGCGCTCGATGTCGATCGTCTCGGGTGCCCAGTCCGGCCGCTGCATGTCCTGCCCCTGCCCCTCGGGTGTCGGCGACACGCGGTCGTCACCGCCGCGCGGATCACCCGGGTATTCTGCCCCTCCGCCGTCGCGGTGCAAAGACCGTCGTCGCTGTGCGTCCGGCCGGTCACCGTACGCGACCACCCCGTGGACGGGAACGCCGAGAGGCCCGCGTCCGTGACGGACGGGGCCTCTTCCGGCGGTGCGCCTGTCAGAACTTCGGGGCGTCCGGGGCCTCCAGCAGCCCCAGCCGCAGCGCGGTCATCAGGGCCTGCGCCCGGTTGGCCGCGCCGAGCTTCTCGTAGAGCTTCGAGATGTGGGTCTTGGCGGTCGACTCGCTGACGAACAGCTGCTTGGCGATGCCCGCCACGCTCATGCCGTCGGCGAGCAGCCGCAGCACCTGGCCCTCACGGGGGGACAGCTGCGGGCCGGACGGCGCCAGCCGGCGCTTCATCGCCTCGGCCAGGTCGGCCGCGGTGAACGCGCTGGGGGAGGAGGCGGCGTGCCGGGCGGCGGCCACCACCTCGTCGGCCGGGGCGGTCTTCGGCACGAACGCGCTCGCGCCCGCCTCCAGGGCGCCGAAGAGCTGGTCGTCGCCGGCGTACATGGTCAGCACGACGATGCCCATGGACGCGCTGGACTTGCGCAGGGCGCGGGTGGCCTCCAGGCCGCTGCCGTCGGGCAGGCGGAGGTCCATGATCACCACGTCGGGCTGGAGCGCGCCGGCCTGACGCACGCCCTCCGCCGCGGTGGCCGCCTCGCCCACGACCTCGAACTGACGGTCGCGCTCGAACGCGTGACGCAGCCCCTTGCGGATGAGGTCGTGATCGTCGACCAGGAGAACCTTGGTACGGGTGGCCGGTGTCGGACTGCTGGTCATCCTCGGGTTACTCCCCTTCTGCTGCTGCGGCGCTGCCGCGCACCTTATCGCGCCGGGGCGACGAACCGAGCACCACCGCCACAGTCGTCCCACTCGGCTGTCGCGGCCTGATCTCCAACCGGCCTCGGATACGTTCCGCCCTCTCGGCCATGATCGCAAGGCCATAGTGCCCGTCCGGGCGCTGGTCACCGATGCCGTGACCGTCATCCGACACTTCGATTCGGGTGTACGGGGGATCCACCTCGCACGTGACCCACAGGTTCGACGCGCCGGCGTGCTTGCGCGCGTTGGTCACCGCCTCCTGCGCGATGCGCAGCAACTCGGCCTCGGTGGCGGCCGGCAGCCGGGCGGTGGACTCGTCCAGCGACAGGTGCACCCGCAGGCCGCCGGAGGCGCCCACGGTGCGGGCGTACTCGGCGATGGCGGCGGCCAGGCCACCGTGCCGGTCCACCTCGCTGCGCAGCTCGAACAGGCTCAGCCGCAGCTCGGTGATCACCCGGGTGACCTCCTGGCGCAGCGTGCGCAGCGAGTCGGCGGTCTCGTCCGCGTCCTCGTGCACGGTGGCCAGCGCGTTGTCGATGCCGTACCCGACCATGACCAGTTCCTGGGCGACCCCGTCGTGGATCTCCCGGGCCAGCCGCTGTCGCTCCTCGTTCGTCGCCAGCGAGCGCACCTCGTCGAAGAGGAGCGCGGCCTCCAGCCGCAGCGCCGCCGGGCCGGTCAGCGCCGTCACCCGGGACACCACCGGCGGCGGGTACGCGGCGGCGGTGTCCGCCTCGATCACCACCAGGCCGACCGTGCGCACGCCCGCCACCAGCGGGACGATCAGCGCCGAGACCTCGCCGGAGTGCCGGGACCGGGCCTGCGAGCGGGCCGAGACGGTCGGCTGCTGGGTGGCCCAGGCGTCGGCGATGGCCGAGTCGGCGTCGAGCGTGGTCTCCCAGTCGACCCGGTCCGCGCCGATCTGCGCGAGCACCACGAGCCGGCCGCCGCCGCTGGCGGACAGCACCGCGCCCCGGTCGGTCTTGGCCACCACCCGCAGCTCCTCCAGCAGGTGCTCGGAGATGCCGCCCGGGTCCAGGGTGGCGCCGGGCAGCTGCCGGGCGACCGTACGGAGCTGGGTGAGCAGGCGGGTCGCCTCGGCGTACGGCTGGGGTTTGCCCTCGCCGCGCACCCGCATGACGCGCTGGAGCGTGCCCGCGGTGTAGAGGCCGAGACCGGCCAGGATCAGCCACTGGGCGCAGACCGCGAGGTAGCCGACCTGGCCGAGCTGCGGCCCGCCGTCGACCTGCGTGAACGCGGCGCTGGCCAGCAGCGTCGCCGCCGCCACGGCGAGCAGCGCGGCGCCCTCACGGAACCGGCGGCTCAGCGCGGTCACGGTGACCGGCACGGCGAGGTACGGCAGCACCGCCGAGGCGCCCAGCCCGCCGGTCACGCCGGACAGATGGGTGTCGGCGGCGACCTGGCTGGCGGCCAGCCCGAGCACCAGCACCTCGGCGAAGCGGCTGATCGGGGCGAGCAGCCGGTGCTGGGGGGCGAGCACGGCGGGCAGGCCGGCGGCGCCCAGCAGCGCGATCCACCAGAGCTGGGTGGCGTCGCGGGTGGCGAACAGGGTCAGGGCGGCGACCAGCGCGAGGAGGACCGCGCGGGCCGCCGCCGCGAGCGGCTGCGTCGACGGCTGGCGGGATGTGGAGGCGGGCACGTGACGGATGGTAGTCAGCCCCGGTAGATCTCGGCGATCTCCGAGGCGTACGTCTTGTGCACGACCTGACGCTTCACCTTCAGCGACGGGGTCAGCTCGCCGGTGGTCTCGGTGAAGTCCTGCGGCAGGATCCGGAACACCTTGATCGCCTCGGCCTTGGAGACCGCCTGGTTGGCCTGGTCGATCGCGGACTGCACCTCGGCGCGCAGCGCCGCGTCCTCGCGCAGCTCGGCGATGCTCGTGGTCTCCGGGCGCCCCTGCCCGGCCAGCCACTTCGGCAGCGCCTCCTCGTCGATGGTGACCAGCGCGGCGATGAACGGCTGCCGGTCGCCGACCACCACGCACTGGCTGATCAGCGGGTGCGCGCGTACCTGGTCCTCCAGCACCGCCGGGGCGACGTTCTTGCCGCCGGCGGTCACGATGATCTCCTTCTTCCGGCCGGTGATGCTCAGATAGCCGTCCTCGTCGAGCTGCCCGAGGTCGCCGGTGCGGAACCAGCCGTCGGTGGTGATCGCCTCGGCGGTGGCCGCGTCGTTGTGCCAGTACCCCTGGAAGACGATGTCGCCGGCGATCAGGACCTCGCCGTCGTCGTCGATCCGGATGGTGACGCCGGGCAGCGGGCGGCCGACGGTGCCGATCCGGGTGCCGGTGGGCAGGTTGGCGGCGGCGGCCGGCGAGGTCTCGGTGAGGCCGTACCCCTCGCAGATGGTCACCCCGACGCCGCGGAAGAAGTGCCCGAGCCGCGCGCCCAGCGGCGCGCCGCCGGAGATGGCGTCGCGGCACCGGCCGCCCATCGCCGCCCGCAGCTTGCGGTAGACCAGCTTGTCGAAGAGGGCGTGCTGCGCGCGCAGCCCCAGGCCCGGGCCGCCGGGCAGCTCCTGGGCCTCGCTCCACGCGATGGCGACCTTCTCCGCGCGGTCGAAGATTCTGCCCTTCCCCTCGGCCTCGGCCTTCTGCCGCGCGCCGTTGTAGACCTTCTCGAAGACCCGGGGTACGGAGAGCACGAACGTCGGCTTGAAGTCCTGGAGCTCGGCGACCAGGTCCTTGGTGTCCGCGCAGTGGGCCATGGTGGCCCGGGCGTGCACCACGCCGACCTGGATGAGCCGGGCGAAGGCGTGCGCGAGCGGCAGGAACAGCAGGGTGGAGGCGCCCTGGCGGAACAGGTTCGGCAGCACCGGCACCGCGTTGGCGATGTCGGAGTAGATGTTGCGGTGGGTCAGCACGCAGCCCTTGGGCCGGCCGGTGGTGCCGCTGGTGTAGATGATCGTGGCGACGTCGTCGGCCTTCGACAGCGAGCGGCGGGTCTCCACCTCGGCCCGGTCCACCGACGCGCCGGCGGCGACCAGGTCGTCGACCGCGCCCAGCTCGATCTGCCAGACCTCGCGCAGCTCGGGCAGCCGGTCGCGGACGCCGGCGACCAGGGTGGCGTGCGCGGTGCTCTCCACCACGACGGCGACGGCGCCGGAGTCGCCGAGGATCCAGGCGGCCTGCTCGGCGCTGGAGGTCTCGTAGATCGGCACGGTCACCGCGCCGGCGGCCCAGATCGCGTAGTCGAGCAGCGTCCACTCGTAGCGGGTGCGGCTCATCAGGCCGACCCGGTCACCGGGGGAGACGCCCGCGGCGATCAGGCCCTGCGCCACCGCCACCACCTCGTCGCGGAACTGGCGGCAGGTGACCTCCTCGCGCGCGCCCGTCCCCGCGCCGGGGCGGACGAACTGCACGGTGTCCGGGGCGACCTCGGCGTTTTCCCAGACCGGGTCGGTCAGGTTGGCCGCGTCGCCGACGGTGACGATCGGCGGGACGGAGAACTCGCGCACCTGCACTCCCTCGTGCTCTACCGGCGGGGTGGCCGGCCTGGTCGGCTCTGTCGAAACCTACCCGCACACCCCCGGGGGTCGACCAGGGAGGTTGCCCGCCCGGCTGGTGGGACGCCGTCCGGCGGGTGGAGCGGGACCGGCCGGTAGGCGGCCGGGTAGCCTCCCCCCATGGCGGACTCCTCCACCCAGTCGATCATCATCGGCGCGTCACCGGACCGGGTGGCGGCCGTCATCTGCGACTTCCCGAGTTATCCCGAGTGGGCCGAGGCGGTACGCCGGGCCGAGGTGATCGAGGAGTACGAGGACGGCTACGCCAGCCAGGTCCGGTTCACGCTCGACGCGGGCGTGATGGCCGACGAGTACGTGCTGGCCTACGAGTACGCCGAGGACATCTCCCGGATCGAGTGGCACCTGGTCGCCCCGTCGAAGATGCAGCGCTCCCAGCGCGGGTCGTACGACCTGGCGGGCAACCCGGACGGGACGACCACGGTGACCTACACCCTCGAGGTGGAGCTGTCCGTGGCGATGCTCGGCATGTTCCGCCGCAAGGCCGAGAAAATGATCATGGATGCGGCGTTGAAGCAGCTCAAGCGCCGGGTAGAAGCACCCGGTGCGGCGCAGGAGACCCGACCGTCCCGGTAGTCAAGCTGGAGGAGCCGAACCATGGGCACCACTGATCCGGGTTCGGCCCGGGAAGAGGCCGAGCGCCTCGTCGCCACCCTGCTCGCCGGCGCGAAGATGGCCGCCGCCGCACCGGGCTCCGGTGCCCTGGGTCCGCTCGGTGGGATCCTCTCCGGTGTCCTCGGTCACACCCCGCCGGGCGGCGGCCCTGCTCCGGAGACGCCCGCGCCCGCCGGTTTCGCCACCGGCTCGCCGGAATGCTGTGTCTGCCCCGTCTGTCGCGGTATCGCCGCGTTGCGAGATCCGAGTCCGGAATTCGCCGAGCGGCTCGCCACCGGCGCCGGGGACCTGGCGGCCGGGGTGGCCAGCCTGCTGCGCGCCTTCACCCCGGCCGAGCCGGAGCGCCCCGCCGACGGCGCCGCCGCCGCGCCGGACGGATCCGGGGACCACGTGTGGCGCGAGGCGACCCGTACCGGGCATGATTCTCAGCCGGCACCCGAGCAGGACGTGTGGGCCGCCGCCACCCGGGGGGAGGGCGCGGCCGACTCGGGTGCCGCCGCCGACGCCGCCGGGCCGCCGGAGCCGGCGACGAGCCGGCCACCGGCCGGCCGTCCCGTGGTGCCCGCCTCGCGGGCGTCCGGAGAGGTGGGCGCGGACGCACCAGGCGACGGAGCCTGACCACCGGACATCCCGGGACCGTACGGCCGGTTCGGCCGGTCCCCGGGCAGCACAGCAGAGGGGAGTGGCAGCGGTGACGCTGACCATCGGAGTCGACGTCGGTGGCACGAAGGTGGCCGGCGGTGTCGTGGACGACGCCGGCACGGTACTCGTGCAGACGCGACGGGACACCCCCGCCGACGACGTGGCCAAGACCCGCGACGTCATCATCGAGGTGGTCACCGAACTGGCCGCCGGCCACGCCGTCGAGGCGGTCGGCATCGGCGCGGCCGGCTGGATCGACGCCTCCCGCTCCACCGTGCTGTTCGCCCCGAACCTGGCCTGGCGGGACGAGCCGCTGCGCACGTACGTCGGCGACGCCACCGGCCTGCCGGTGATCGTGGAGAACGACGGGAACGTGGCCGCCTGGGCGGAGTTCCGCTACGGGGCGGCCCGCGACGCCGACGACTCGATGGTCATGTTCACCATCGGCACCGGTGTCGGCGGTGGCATCGTGCTCGGCGGTGGCCTGGTCCGCGGCGCCAACGGCATCGCCGCCGAGCTGGGCCACATGCTCACCGTGCCGGACGGCCACCAGTGCGGCTGCGGCCGGCTGGGCTGCATCGAGCAGTACGCCAGCGGCAGCGCCCTGGTCCGCTTCGCCCGCGCCGCCGCCCGGCAGGAGCCGCACCGGGCCACCGCGTTGCTGGAGCTGGCCGGGGGCGAGGCCGAGACCATCACCGGCCCGATGGTGACCGCCGCGGCCAAGGGCGGCGACCCGGTCTCCACCGAGGCGTTCGCCCAGGTCGGCCGCTGGCTCGGCACGAGCCTCGCCGACATGGCGCAGATCCTCGACCCGCAGGTGCTGGTGGTCGGCGGCGGCGTGATCGACGCCGGTGACCTGCTGCTCGGCCCGACCCGGCGGTCGTTCGCCGACGCGCTGGCCCAGCGCAGCCGCCTGCCCGTCGCGGAGGTACGCCCGGCCGAGCTGGGCAACACCGCCGGCGTGATCGGCGCCGCCGACCTGGCCCGGCGGATCTGACATGACGGATACGGGTGTGCCGCTGCGGGTCCTGTCGTACAACATCCACAGCCAGCGCGACGACACCGCCGCGCTGGCGGAGGTGGTCCGGACGGCGGCCCCGGACGTGGTGATCGTCCAGGAGGGACCGCGCCGGTTCCGGTGGCGGCAGAAGACCGCCGCGCTGGCCGAGTCGTTCGGCATGGTGGTGGCGGCCGGTGGCCTGCCGTCGCTGGGCAACGTGCTGCTGACCAGCCTGCGGCTGCGCGTCGTCGACACCAGGTGCCAGCGGTACCCGCTGACGCCGGGACGGCACATGCGCGGTGCCGCGTACGCGCGGTGCCGCGTCGGCGGCGTCGACGTGCTGCTGGCCGGCTCGCACCTGTCCACCGACCCGGCCGAGCGTCCGGCCCAGGCGGCGGCGTTCAAGCGGGAGCTGGCCGCGTCCACGCTGCCCGTGGTGGCCGGCGCGGACATCAACGAGGGCCCGGACGGGCCGGCCTGGCAGACGCTCGCCGAGGGGCTCACCGACACGGCGCTCGCCGCCGACCGGGCCGACCGGCTCACGTTCTCCTGCGCCGACCCGCGCCGCCGTATCGACGCGCTGTTCGTCGACCCCCGGATCACGGTGGTCGACTACGACGTGGTGGACACGCCGGCGGCCCGCCGGGCCAGCGACCACTTCCCGGTCCTGGTCGACCTGCTGCTGCCCACCGCCTGACCGGCGCGGCCCGCCGGGCCGGTGACGCACGGTCAGGTCCCAGCGGCCGGCGGGCCAACCGCTTCGCCGCCTTTGCTCTGCCGCCATATCCGCACCAGCTACCCGCCGTGACCGGCGGGCCGCGTTCCGGCCGGGCGGCCGCGAGACATCGGCGCAGCTCGCGGCGGTGCTGCGTCCGTGGCGGCAGAGCAAAGGGCACCCGAGGGTACGCCTCCGGCGTTGCCGGTCCACTCACGCTCGGTCACCGGCCCGGTGGTGACGCGGTGCCAGGGGGACCGGGCGGGTGGGCGGTGCCGGATCCGGTGGCTGGACAACGGCGGGCATTCTCGGCAGGATTTCGCTCCGACCCGGCACGCGTGCCGCACAAAGGAGAATTCGCGGTGTCCTCCTCCACCGACCCCGGCCGCCCCGATCCGGACCGGACGGACGTCCCGATCCGCGACGACCGCCCGGTCTCCGACCGGGGCGACACGGTCTGCGTCATCGGCGCCGGCGCCAGCGGCCTGACCGCCGTGAAGAACCTGCGCGAGGCCGGCTTCGGCGTCGACTGCTACGAGCGGGAGACCGGCGTCGGCGGCGCCTGGAACTGGCGGCACGACCGCAGCCCGGTGTACGGCAGCACCCACCTGATCTCGTCCCGGCCGTTCACCCAGTTCCCCGACTTCCCGATGCCGGACGACTGGCCGGACTACCCGCACCACAGTCAGCTGCTGTCCTACTTCGAGCGGTACGCCGACCACTTCGACCTGCGCCAGCACGTCTGGTTCGGCACCGAGGTGGTCCGCGTCGAACCGGTCGAGGGGGACCGCTGGGACGTGACCACGCGCAGCACCGGCGGCTACGGCCCCGAGCGCACCTCCCGGTACGCCGCGGTGGTGCTCGCCAACGGCCACAACTGGTCGCCGAAGCTGCCCCGCTACGAGGGGCTGGAGGAGTTCCGCGGCGAGGTCATGCACGCCTCGTCCTACAAGGACCCGGCACAGTTGCGCGGCAAGCGGGTGCTCGTGGTCGGCGCCGGCAACACCGGCTGCGACATCGCTGTCGAGGCGGCCCAGCAGGCGTCGCACTGCTGGCACTCGACCCGCCGCGGCTACTGGTACGCCCCGAAGTACGTCCTCGGCCGCCCCGCCGACCAGGTGAACGACACGCTGCTGGCGCTGCGGGTGCCGTTGCGCGTACGGCAGTGGCTCTACCACTGGACGCTGCGCCTGACCGTCGGCGACCTGACCCGGTTCGGCATGCCGAAGCCGGACCACCGCGTCTACGAGACGCACCCGATCGCCAACAGCCAGCTCGTCTACTACGTCGGCCACGGCGAGATCACCCCGGTGCCGGACGTGGCCCGGTTCGACGACCGCGCGGTGGAGCTGACCGACGGCCGGCGCATCGACCCGGAGCTGGTCGTCTTCGCCACCGGCTACCTGCCGCGCTTCGAGTTCCTCAAGGGCCGGGTGCTCGGCGACGAGGACGGCTCCGGGCGGCCCCGGCTGTGGCTCAACGCGTTCACCGCCGGTCATCCCACGCTCGCCGTGGTCGGCCTGGTGCAGCCGGACTCCGGCATCTTCCCGATCTCGCACTGGCAGAGCGTGCTGTTCGCCCGGCTGCTCACGCTGCGCGCCACCCGCCCGGAGCGGGCCGCCGCGTTCGACCGCAGGGTGCGGGCCGGCCTCGGCGAGCGCTACTCGGCGAAGGTCAAGGACAGCACCCGGCACTGGTTCGAGGTCGGACACGCCGACTACCTGCGGGCGCTCCAGCGGGCGCTGCACGAGCTGGAGGGCAGCAGGTGAGCGCGAGGAACGCAGCGCAGCGGAGTCCCGCAGTCGCGAACGAAGGGCAGGCACGGTGACGGCCGAGCGGGTGCGGGTGGTCCGGTCCTGGGAGTGGGCCCGGCCCGAGCGGGCCGCCCGCCGCGAGGTGCTCGCCGCCGTACCGGAGCGGGAGGAGGCGAAGCCGCCGCTGCTGTTCGTGCCCGGGTTCGGGCACGGCGCGTGGGCGTTCGCCGAGCACTGGCTGGGGCACGCCGCCGGTCGCGGCTTCCCGGCGTACGCGCTGAGCCTGCGCGGGCACGGCGGCAGTGAGCCGGCGCCGGAGGCGACGCTGCGGTCGTACACCCATGACGTGACGCAGGTGGCGGCGAGCCTGCCGCGGCAGGCGGTGCTGGTGGGGCACGGTGCCGGCGCCCGGGTCGTGGCGCATGCGATGGCCCGCTACCCGGCGCGGGCCGCGGTGCTGGTGGCGCCGGTGCTCGGCGGCTGGGGGACGTTCGGGACGGCGTTGCGGCGCAACCCGGTCGGCACGGTGCCGGCGGTCTTCGGCGCCGGGCTGCGGCTCAACCGGCGGCAGTTGTTCAGCCGGGAGCTGCCGGACGCCGACGCGCGGCGGCACCTGGCCCGGCTGGGCCGGGCCGGGCGGCGGGCGCAGTGGCAGCTGCTGACCGGCCGGTCGCCGGAGCCGGCGGTGGGCCGCCCACCGGTGCTGGTGCTCGGCAGCCCGGACGACCGGGTGCTGCCGGCCACGGCGCTGACCAGGGCCGCCCGCGGGTACGCCTCGGCGCCGCTGCTGTTCCCCGGCATGGGGCACGACCTGATGCTCGACGCCCGCTGGCGCGAACCGATCGACGCGATCCTGGACTGGCTGGACAAGGACCCGGCGCCCGCCGCCGGGTGAGCGCCGGGGCGCCGGTCAGCGGGGGGCGGGGCGGCGGCCGACCAGCGTCCCGCTCTCCTCCAGCGCGCTGAGGTAGGACGCCGCCCAGGCGTGGATGTCGTTGTGGGCCAGGTGCTCGCGCATCGCGCGCATCCGGCCCGCGACGTCCTCCGGGCCGGCGCGCAGCGCGGCCAGCAATCCCTGCTTGAGGCCGTCGAGGTCGTGCGGGTTGACCAGGTACGCCTGCTCCAGTTCGGAGGCGGCGCCGGCGAACTCGCTCAGCAGCAGCGCGCCGGTGCCGTCGACCCGGGCCGCCACGTACTCCTTCGCGACCAGGTTCATGCCGTCGCGCAGCGGCGTCACCGCCATCACGTCCGCGACCCGGTAGAGCGCCACCAGTTCGGCGCGGTCGAACGGCTGGGTGAGGTAGTGGATCGCCGGCTCGCCGACCCGGCCGAACTCGCCGTTGATCCGGCCGACCTGGTGCTCCACCCGGTCGCGCAGGATCTGGTACTGCGCCACCCGGTCACGGCTGGGCACCGCCACCTGGACCAGCACCGTGTCGCGGACCTTGATGTCGCCGTTGGCGAGCAGCTCCCGGTACGCCTTGAGGCGCTGCTCGATGCCCTTGGTGTAGTCCATCCGGTCGACGCTGAGGATCACCTGCTCGGGGCGGCCGAGATCCTGCCGCAGCCGGCGCGCCCGGTCGGCGACCTCGGGACGGGCGGCGAGCGCGGACATCTCGGCGGTGTCGATGGCGACCGGGAAGGCCCCGATGCGCACCACCCGGCCGTCCACCCCGATCCGCCGGTCGGTGGCGGGCAGGCCGAGCACCTTGGTGGCGAGCTGGGCGAAGTTGTGCGCGGCCTGGGCCCGCTGGAAGCCGACCAGGTCGGCGCCGAGCATGCCGCGCAGCAGCTCGGCCCGGCGGGGCAACTGCATGAACAGTTCCGGCGGCGGGAACGGCACGTGCAGGAAGAAGCCGATCCGCAGGTCCGGGCGCAGCTCGCGGAGCAGGCCCGGCACCAGCTGGAGGTGGTAGTCCTGCACCCAGACCAGGCCGCCCGGCTCGGCCACCCGGGCCGCGGCCTCGGCGAACCGCTGGTTGACCCGCTGGTACGCCTCCCACCAGCGACGGTGGTACTCCGGCTGCTCGACGGCGTCGTGGTAGAGCGGCCAGAGGGTGGCGTTGGCGAAGCCCTCGTAGTGGTCGCGGAAGTCCTCGGCGCTCAGCGGCACGGTGTGCATCCGGACGCCGTCCACGTCCGGCAGCTCGGGCGCGGGACCGGTGCCGCCGGCCCAGCCCACCCAGGTCGCGGGTGTGTGCCGCAGCAGCGGGTGCAGGGCGCTCACCAGGCCGCCAGGGCTGCGGCGCCACTCGAAGGCGCCGTCGGGCGCCACGCTGTCGTCGATGGGGAGGCGGTTGGCCACCACCACGAGGGGGCTCTGTCGCATCTCGGGCAATCCGCTCAGCAGGGGACCGGCGACCCGGAAGGAGACGCAAGCCGGACAGCCGGTGCGGGACGTGACGTTCAGCCTATTCCTACTGACTGTAAGTTACACGTTTGTTACGCCCTCGCCCAGGGCGGGCGGCGTCCCGCCATCCGGGCGGCGCCGGGGATGCGGCGTCAGACGACGGCGCCGTCGTCCGGGTCGTGGTCGTCCCGGTCGCCCGGGCGCAGCCGCCAGATCAGCATCACGAAGCCGGCCAGGATGCCGGTGAAGCCGAGCAGCGTGACCACCGACGGGTCGACCAGCGTCACCACGGTGGGGGACAGGAACAGCAGGAAGCCGAGCACGATGCAGGTCACGCCGAGCACCGCGTACTTGGAGAAGCGGGGCAGCGGGGGCGGCGGGGGCGGGGTGTAGTGCTCCTCGTCCGACGCCTCGTCCGGCAGGTTAGCGCCGAACGTGTCCAGACCGTCGAGCAGCGAGGGCTCGTCGTGCCGGTCCCGGCTCAGCGAGACGCCGGAGATGTCGGCGGCGTACGGCAGCCGGCGCACATCGGTGGCGGTCGGGCCGGCGGGCTCCTCGGCCCGGCCGCCGGCGCCGGTGCCCGGCGCGGGCGGGTCGTCCACGTCCTCCGCGGCGGGCCAGGGGTGGCTGCCGGCGCTCGGCGTGGTGTGGAAGCCGGCCACGATCTTCGCCCACTCGGCCTCGATGTCCGGCTCGTCGGCGCGCGGCGGGTCGCCCGCGCCCTCGTCGGCGAGCTGGGTCAGGTAGTCGCGGGCGGTGGTCAGGTGCGACCTGTCGACGTAGAGCCGGTCGACCGGGCGGGCCGGGACGGTGGTGGTGCGGGTCACCGGGTTCAGGTCGGCCGAGGGCTGGAGGTAGGCCGCGATGCCACCGGCGGCGAGCACGTCGAGCAGGTGCTCGCCGACGCGTGGATCGACGTCGCCCGCGACCGCGTACTCGGCCGCGTCGAGCCCGTTGTCCCGTCGTCCCCGACGGGGCCCGCCCCCTGACACGCGGACACCCCCTTCGCCGTTCCCTGCCCGTGCCCTGAATCGTGACACGTCGGCACCCGGTTCCGGGAGTGCGTTGTGGCGTGCCGCTCGTCGTTCGTACCCTCTTCCCGGACTCCCGAGGGCGCCGCCGGCGTCTGCGGGGCCACGCGGCGACCCGTCCGCCGCCGCCGACACGGGAAGGACGCCGGTGCTGTACTGGCTGCTGAAGTACGTCGTTCTGGGCCCACTGCTGAGGTTGATCTTCCGCCCGCAGGTCGAAGGACTGGAGCACGTTCCGGAGACCGGCCCGGTGATCCTGGCCAGCAACCACCTCTCCTTCTCGGATTCGATCTTCACGCCGCTGATCGTCAAGCGAAAAGTCACCTTCATCGCGAAAGCCGAATACTTCACCGGTAAGGGACTCAAGGGCCGGCTCACCAAGATGTTCTTCGTCGGCTCCGGCACGATCCCGGTCGACCGCTCCGGCGGGCGGGCCGCCCGGGCCGCCCTCGACACCCAGCTCGCGGTGCTGCGCGCCGGTGGCATCGCCGGGATCTACCCCGAGGGCACCCGGTCGCCGGACGGCCGGCTCTACCGGGGCAAGACCGGCGTGGCGCGGCTGGCGCTGGAGAGCGGCGCCCCGGTCGTCCCAATGGCCATGCTCAACTCCGACGCGATCCAGCCCACCGGCCAGATCGTCCCGAACCTCGGCCGGGTGCGGATCCGATTCGGGCCGCCGCTCGACTTCTCCCGCTACGCCGGGATGGCCGGCGACCGGTTCGTCGAGCGGGCCGTCACCGACGAGATCATGTACGAGCTGATGGAGCTGTCCGGCCGCGAGTACGTCGACACGTACGCCCAGAAGGCCAAGAGCGTCGCGGCACGGCAGCCGCTCCCCGCCTGACCCTCAACCCGCCCCGGCGATCCGCAGCAGCCCACCGGCGGCGTGCCGCCCGGCGAACGCGCGTACCCGGGCCAGCGTCGCCACGGCGGCCGGCGGGTCCGCCTCGGTCAGCGGCCCGACCGCCAGCGCGGACGCGATCATCTGGTCGGTGACGTCGGTCATCTCCGCGTACCCCTCGGCCGCGGCGGTGAGCAGCCGGCCCGCCCGCGCGGCGTCCCCGTCGCCCCGGGCCAGCGCCGCCTCGGCCGACCGCCCGGCCTCCCGCGCCCAGCGGGTCACCCGCGGCGCGTGGGCCAGCAGGTCGCGCACCAGGATCGCGGCGTCGCCGCCGAGCAGCGCCGCGACGTGACCGACAGCCGGCACCCACTCGGCGAACGGGATCATCGTGGTCTGCCGCCAGTCCTCGTCCAGCTCGGTCAGCAGCGCCACCGCCTCGTCCCGGCGGCCCTGCACCGCACGGCAGAGCGCGGCGTGCGCCAGCGTGGAGCGCAGCACGCGCTGGAAGCCGCTGCGCCGGGCCGCGACGAGCGCCTGGTCCACCAGGTCCTCACCGGCGCCCGGACCGGCCGGCCCGTCGCCGAGCGCCCGGATCCACCCGGACACCGCGACGATGTGCAGGTCCCACTCGTCGGTCGGGCGCCGGGTCGACCCCTCGGCCATCCGCAGCGCCGCCGTCCAGTCCCCGCTGTAGTACGACCGGGCCCACTGGTCGCTGAAGCTCACCGTCAGGGCGTGCTCGCCGGCCAGGTCCAGCGAGCGCTGCTCGTCGACCAGGCGGGCCGAGCCGGTCAGGTCGCCCTCCTCCTGGAGCACCCAGGCCAGGTTGTGCACCGCGCGGCGGCGGCTGGTCAGCCGCTCCACCCGGCACTCCTCGGTCACCTCGGCCAGCTCGGCGTACGCCTCCTCGGCGCCGGCCTGGTACCGGACCACCGCGAGCGTGATGCGCGCGTTCGCCCGCGCCTCGCGCAGCCCCAGCCGCTCGGCCAGCTCGGCGGCGGTACGCGCGGCCACGCACGCCGGCTCGGTCTCCGCGTCCAGCATGTGCGCCCGGGCCAGCTCCAGCAGCACGCCCACCTTGTCCTCGCTGTCCGGCAGCGTGGCGTGCAGCCCGATCGCCCGGTCCAGGCAGCGCATCAGCTCCGAGCGGTCGGCCCGCGCGAAGGCCGCCGTGGCCAGCAGCCGCCACGCCTTCGCCGCGCCGGGGCGGTCGCCGGCGTCGGCCAGCCGGCCGGCCAGCGTGGTGAGCAGCGCCGTCCCGCCGCCGTCGAGGAAGCCGTCCCGGTCCCGGTAGAACGCCAGCTCGGCCTGGAACAGTTCAAGCGCCGGATCCGGGCCGCACTCCACGCTCAACGCGCGCTCCACCAGCGTGGCCGCCGTCTCCAGCGCGTGCAGGTCGTACGCCCGGCGCGCGGCCCGGTGCAGCGCGGACCGGGTCGCGGAGGCGTGCGGGGCCTGGTCCAGCCCGACCGTACGGGCGATCTCGTGCGCCGCCCAGCGATGGTTGGCCAGCACCTCGGCCAGGTCGTGCAGCCGGCCGTCGGCGAGTTGCTCCAGCCAGTCGGCGGTGCGCTGGTGCCGGGCGACCCGCTCGGCCCGGGGCAGCCGCTGGTAGCAGACGTCCCGGACCAGCACGTGCCGGAACCGGTACTCCGCCTGACCGGGCATGGTCGAGACGGGCAGCTCGTAGACGAGGTCACGGCGCTGGAGGTGGTGCAGCGCCCGTTCGACCCACTCCGTCGGGCGGCCGAGCGCCAGCGCCACCGGCGCCGCCCAGAACTGCACGCCGACCACCGAGGCGGCCTGGAGCACCGCGCGGTCGGCCGGGTCGAGCAGGTCCAGCCGGTTGGCGATGACCGCCTGCACGGTACGCGGCATCCCGGCGCCCCCGACCGGGTCGGCGAGCGCGAGCGCGGCGGTCCGCTCGGCCAGCCCGCCGTCGAGCAGCATCCGCGCGTACTCCTGGGCGTAGAGCGGGTTGCCGTCGGCGAACTCGATCAGCGGCGCCCGTGCGTCCTGCGGCAGCGTGGCCTGGCCGAGCAGCAGCGAGTAGAGGGTGTCGATGTCCCCGTCGTGCATCGGCGGCACCGAGATGGACATCGCCCCGCTGATCGTGCCGGTCCAGGCCGGGTGCCGCTCGCGCAGCTCCGGCCGGGCGGTCGCGACGACGAGCAGCGGCACGTTGCGGGCCGCCGCGCCGAGCTGCTCGACGAAGGACAGCATCGCCTCGTCGGCCCAGTGCATGTCCTCGAAGACGAGCACAGTGGGACCGGTCGCGGCCAAGGTGAGCAGGAAGCGCCGCCACGCCGCCTCGGTCTCGGCCGAGGTGAGTCGTTCGCCGGAGACGCCGACGAGCGGGCCCAGCGCCTCGGCCAGCCGTACCGCGTGCGGGTCGGCGAGGCGGCCCAGCCGCTCGCGCAGCCGGTCCCGGATGGTGGCCGGGTCGTCGGCGCCGGTCAGCCCGGCCCAGCTCCGGACGATGTCGGCCAGCGCGGCGTAGGTGACGTTCTCGCCGAACGGCGGGCACTGGCCGGTCAGCCAGGTGACCCGGGTGCCGGGCAGGCTGGCGGCGTGCCGGGCCAGCTCGCGCAGCAGCCGGCTCTTGCCCACCCCGGCCGGGCCGAAGACGGTGAGCAGCTGCGAGGTGCGCTCGGTCAGCGTGCGGTGCAACGCGCTGACCAGCAGGCCCCGCTCGTGGTCCCGGTCGACCATCGGGGTCAGCTCGGCGGTCTGCCCGTCGCGCCGGGGCCGCGCCCGTACGGCCAGCCAGATCCGGCTCACCGACGACCGGCCGCGCAACGTCACCGGTGGCTGGTCGTCGTACTCCATCTCGCGCCGGGTGGCCGCCCAGGTGCTCTCGTCGACCACCACGCCGCCGACCGGGGCGAGCCCCTGCAAGCGGCTGGCGGTGTTCACCACGTCGCCGGTGACGAACGCCTGGCCGCCGTCGCGCGCCGCGGACAGGTCGACCAGGGCCTCGCCGGTGGCGATGCCGACCCGGAACCCGAGCGGCGGATGCGGTCCGGCGGGCTGCCGGGCCAGGCTGCGTTGCAGCTCCAGCCCGGCGCGTACGCAGCGCAGCGCGTCGTTGTCGGTGGCCACCGGCGCGCCGAACAACGCCATGACGGCGTCGCCGATGTACTTCTCCACCACGCCGCCGTACTGGTGCACCAGCCGGCGCACCGTGGCGAAGTAGGCCTGCTGCAGGCCGCGGGCCTGCTCCGGGTCGGCCCGCTCGGCGTATGTCGTGAAGTCGACGATGTCGATGAAGAGCACGCTCACCTGGCGGCGGTCCTCCTGCACCGTGACCGCGTGGTCGCGCAGCGGCTGACCGCAGTTGGTGCAGAAGTTGGCGCCGGTGTCGTTGGCGTGGCCGCAGGACGGGCAGGCCGCGGCCAGCGGACGGCCGCACCCACCGCAGAAACGGTCGTCCGGCCCGGCGGTCCGGGCGCAGTGTCCACAGGTGAGGTCGATGTCCGGCTCCGTACGCGTGAGGTCCCCAGTGTCCCGCGCGGCCGCGCAGTCGGGTACCCGACGGGTCGGCGGGACGTCACGGCTGTTCGGCCGGGTCTAGTCTCCCCTAGCAGGAAGTCCCGTCGACAGGGAGTTTGCCGTGCACGTCCGGCTGTCCGCCTCATGGACCGATCCACGGGGGACGGTGTGGGCCGTCGGTGACACGGTCGACGTGGACGCTGTCACCCTCGCCGAACTGGAGGAAAAAGGCATGGTGGAGCAGCCCGCGGGTAGCGGATCGACCGAGACCACGACCACCACGACGACCCCGCCGAAGAAGACCGACCCGTCGAAGATCGGCCCGGGGCCGAGCGCGCCCCCCGCCGACACCACGAACGACTGACCGGGCGCGCGACGAACGGGCGTACGACGAACGCGGCGGGGGCCGGCGGGACGACCGCCGGCCCCCGCCGTCGTCGTGTCAGCGGTCGTTCATGCCGGCCCGGCGGCGCAGCGCGGCCACGTCGGTGACCACGATGCGGCGCCCCTCGGTCCGCAGCCAGCCGCGGCTGGCGAACGAGCCGATGGCCTGGTTGACGCTCTGCCGGGAGCCGCCGGCCATCTCGGCGAGCTGGCTCTGGTTCAACTCGATCGTGATCATCGGAGCCTGGCTCTCGCCGGCCAGCCGGACCAGCGTCTTGGCCACCCGGCCGGGCAGGTCGAGGAAGACGTGGTCGGCGTTCTGCTCGGTGAGCCGGCGGATCAGCTGGCCCAGCGAGCGCATCACCGCGTCCAGGATGCGCGGGTTGGAGTGCACCAGCTCCATGAACGCGGGCCGGGACAGCGCGAGCGCGGCGCAGTCCTCGATCGCCTCGGCCGACGCCGAGCGGGTGGAGGCGTCCAACAGGGACACCTCGCCGAGCACGTCCGGGGGTCGGATCACCGACAGCACCGCGCGTTCGCCGGTCGGTGCGGTGCGGAACACCGCCACCGCGCCGCGGCGCAGCACGATCAGCGACTCGCCGGGGTCGTTCTCGACGAAGAGCAGCTGGCCCTTGCGGTACGTGCGCGGTACGGCCGCGGCGATGACACGCTGCCGCACCTCCGGCTCGAGCCCGGCGAACATCTCCACACCCGTGAGCGCGTCACCCGGCTCCGGCAGGCGAGACTCCACGGCTCAACCCCTCCCCGGTCAGAAGTCACGACTCGCACACCGGGTGAAGCTGTCAGTCCCGGTACGAGGCAGCTCAACCGGTTCGGCGCCCGACGGCGGTACACATCAGATCATGACGGTCCCGTCGCGTGCTGTACACCCCCGGAAACACTTCCGTGACCATGCCCGGCCGTCGCCGGGACGGCCGCCGACCTCGGCGGACGCCCCGGCGACCGGCCCGTGCCGGTGATGGGCGAGGATGAGTGCGATGGTTTACCGCTATTTCTACGACTGCGAATTCATCGAGGACGGCCGCATCGTCGACCTGGTGTCGATCGGCGTCGTCGACGAGTACGGCCGCGAGTTCTACGCGGTCTCCACCGAGTTCGACGACTCCCGGGCGGTGCCCTGGGTGCGGCGCAACGTGCTGGACAAGCTCCCCTCGCCGGCCGACCGGGCCTGGCGCTCCCGGGAGCGCATCCGCGACGACCTGCACGAGTTCCTGATGGAGCCGGTGCGGGACCGGCCGGGCGAGCAGCTGGAGCTGTGGGCCTGGTACGCCGCGTACGACCACGTCGTGCTGGCCCAGCTCTGGGGCGCGATGCCGGCGCTGCCCCGGGAGATCCCCCGCTTCACCAAGGAGCTGCGCCAGCTCTGGGACGACCGGGGCCGCCCCCGGCTGCCGGACGCCGAGGCCGACCGGCACGACGCGCTCGTCGACGCCCGGCACAACCTGGCGCGGTGGCGGGCGATGACGGCGCGGGAGGTTTGACCGGTTCCGCCCAGGGCACGGGACCGGCATCTACGCCGATCCGAGACAGGAGTGCCCCATGAGCCATGAGCCGACCAGCGCCGCGGACGCCCGCCGCCGGGTCACCGAGCTGATCCGGGACGCCCGGATCTGCCTGCTCACCACCACCGGCGTGGACGGGCGTCTGGTGAGCCGCCCGATGGGGTTGCAGGAGGCGGAGTTCGACGGCGACCTGTGGTTCTTCGCGTACGCCGACTCGGCGAAGGTGCGACAGATCCGGGTGAACCCGCAGGTGAACGTCGGTTTCTCCGACCAGCGGCACCACGCCTGGGTGTCGGTCGCCGGCACCGCCACCGAGGAGTGGGACCCCGAGCGGGCGAAGGAGCTGTGGAGCCCGGTGCTGAAGGTGTGGTTCCCCGACGGGCTGGACACGCCGGGGATCACGTTGATCAAGGTGCACGCCGGGTCGGCGGAGTACTGGGACTCGCCCGGCAGCACCGTGGTCAACCTGCTCGGCTTCGCCAAGGCGGCGGTGACCGGCAAGCCGCCGAAGGCGGGGGAGAACCACGAGGTCAGCTACTGACGGGTAGCCCGTCCGCCGTCCGGAACGGCCCGGGGTGCGGTGTCGGCGTACACCTGCGCCGACTACAGTGCGCAGTGACGGCCCGCCCCGGGCCGGCAACGGCGCCGATGGTCTGATCTGACACATATCCTGGGGCTTATCCGGGCTTCACCTGATGCTCCAGGAGGATGAGCAGATCATGCGTATCGGCGTGCTCACCGGCGGCGGCGACTGCCCAGGTCTCAACGCGGTGATTCGGGCGGTGGTCCGCAAGGGCGTCGCCACCTACGGTCACGAGTTCGTGGGCTTCCGGGACGGCTGGAAGGGCCCGCTCGAGGGCCTGACCAAGCCGCTCGGCATCGCCGAGGTGCGCGGCATCCTGCCCCGCGGCGGCACCATCCTCGGCTCGTCCCGCACCAACCCGTTCAAGATCGAGAACGGCGTGGAGCGGATCAAGGACAACCTCGCGGCCCAGGGCGTGGACGCGCTGATCGCCATCGGCGGCGAGGACACCCTCGGCGTCGCCACCAAGCTGCACGAGCTGGGCGTGAACGTCATCGGTGTGCCGAAGACGATCGACAACGACCTCGGTGCGACCGACTACACGTTCGGCTTCGACACCGCCGTCAACATCGCCATGGAGGCGATCGACCGGCTGCACACCACCGCGGAGAGCCACCACCGCACGCTCGTGGTCGAGGTCATGGGCCGGCACGCCGGCTGGATCGCCCTGCACGCCGGCCTCGCCGGCGGCGCCAACGTGATCCTGCTGCCGGAGCGGCAGTTCGACGTCGAGCAGGTCGCCGGCTACGTCGAGAAGCGCTTCCAGCACCAGTACGCCCCGATCGTCGTGGTCGCCGAGGGCGCCCAGCCGCTGGACGGCCAGATGGTCCTGCACAACCAGGAGCTGGACGCGTTCGGTCACGTCCGTCTCGGCGGCATCGGCCAGTGGCTGGCCGAGCAGCTGGAGGCGAAGACCGGCAAGGAGGCCCGCACCGTGGTGCTCGGCCACATCCAGCGCGGTGGCACCCCGACCGCGTTCGACCGGGTGCTGGCCACCCGGCTCGGCCTCCACGCGATCGACGCCGCGCACGAGGGCGACTGGGGCAAGATGGTCGCGATGCAGAGCACGGACATCGTCCGCGTCCCGCTCGCCGACGCCACCCGGGAGCTGAAGACCGTGCCGCTGGAGCGGTACGCCGAGGCCGAGGTCTTCTTCGGCAGCTGATCGACGGCGCACGGGCGTGGGGGGGGGGGGGGCGGCCCGCTCCACAGGAGTGCGGGTCGACGG
>NZ_JAMHIU010000031.1:0-52978 GCF_023896895.1 Micromonospora sp. CPM1 | reverse complement strand
ATCGCGGAGCCGGCCCGGCCGGTGCTGACGTACGTGCTCAGCAGTCGAAGTACATCGCGAACTCGTGCGGGGTCGGGCGCAGACGCACCGGGTCGACCTCGTTGGCCCGCTTCCAGTCGACCCAGGTGGAGATCAGGTCCGGCGTGAACACGCCGCCGTCGAGCAGGTAGTCGTGGTCGGCCTCGAGCGCGTTGAGCACCTCCGGCAGCGAACCCGGCACCTGCTTCACGTCGCCCCACTCCTCCGGCGGCAGGTCGTAGAGGTCCTTGTCGATCGGGGCCGGCGGCTCGATCTTGTTCTTGATGCCGTCCAGGCCGGCCATCATCATGGCCGAGAACGCCAGGTACGGGTTGCTCGACGGGTCCGGCACCCGGAACTCGACGCGCTTGGCCTTCGGGTTGCTGCCGGTGACCGGGATGCGGGTGCAGGCGGAGCGGTTGCGCTGGGAGTAGACCAGGTTGACCGGCGCCTCGAAGCCCGGCACCAGACGACGGTAGGAGTTCACCGTCGGGTTGGTGAAGGCCAGCAGCGAGGGAGCGTGGTGGAGCAGGCCGCCGATGTACCAGCGGGCGGTGTCGGACAGGCCGGCGTAGCCGGTCTCGTCGTAGAACAGCGGCTCGCCGCCGCGCCAGAGGCTCTGGTGGGTGTGCATGCCGGAGCCGTTGTCACCGAACAGCGGCTTGGGCATGAACGTCGCGGTCTTGCCGGCGGCCCAGGTCTCGTTCTTGACGATGTACTTGAACAGCTGGAGCTGGTCGGCGGCGTGCAGCAGCGTGGAGAACTTGTAGTTGATCTCCGACTGGCCCGCGGTGCCGACCTCGTGGTGCGAACGCTCGACGGTGAAGCCGCCGTCGACGAGGCGCCGCACGATCCGGTCGCGCAGGTCGGCGTAGTGGTCCACCGGCGGCACCGGGAAGTAGCCGCCCTTGTAGGCGGTCTTGTAGCCCCGGTTGCCGCCCTCCTCGATCCGGCCGCTGTTCCAGGCGCCCTCGATCGAGTCGATGTAGTAGAACGACTGGTGCGCGGAGGTCTCGTGGCGGATGGAGTCGAAGATGTAGAACTCCGCCTCCGCCCCGAAGTAGGCGGTGTCGGCGATGCCGCTGGCGGCGAGGTACGCCTCGGCCTTCTTCGCCACGTTGCGCGGGTCGCGGGAGTACGCCTCGCGGGTGAACGGGTCGTGGATGAAGAAGTTCAGCGCGAGCGTCTTCTGGGCCCGGAACGGGTCGATGAAGGCGGTGGCGACGTCCGGCAGCAGGAGCATGTCGGACTCGTGGATGGCCTGGAAGCCGCGGATCGAGGATCCGTCGAAGGCGAGGCCGTCGGTGAAGACGCTGTCGTCGAACGACTCGACCGGCAGGTTGAAGTGCTGCATCACGCCGGGCAGGTCACAGAAACGTACGTCGACGAACTTCACGTCCTCGTTGGCGAGGTATCGCAGGAGTTCCTCGGAATTGGCGAACACACGTCCTCCTGGCAGGTCCACTCCGGTAGCTGGCTACTGGCGACGCTATGGCCGGGGGGTTGCCCGGCCGTGTCTCGTCTGTTTCCGCCGTGTTACGTCGCTTGCGGAGCGTCATCCCGGCACGCTCTGATGCTGAATGTCGTATTTTTCGTCAGGGGTCGCGGCGGCGCTACCCTGGCCGCTGTGACCGATACCGCCGCCACACCGGTGCCGCCCGCCACCGACCCCGCCTTCACCCCGCCCAGCCTCGGCCGCCGCTTCGGCGCCCTGATCATCGACTGGGTGCTGTGCCTGATGGTCGCCCGGGCCTTCTCCGACCCGGTCCGCGACGGCTGGCCGCCGGTCCTGGTGCTGATCCTGGAGTACGGCTTCTTCATCGGCCTGTTCGCCCAGACCCCCGGCATGTACCTGACCCGGCTGCGCTGCGTGTCCTGGGCCGACGGCGGCCGGATCGGGCTGCTCCGCGGACTGCTGCGCGGCCTCCTGCTGGCCCTCGTGGTGCCGGCCCTGCTCATGGACGAGCACCGGCGCGGCCTGCACGACCGGCTCTCCGGGTCGGTCGTCACCGACGCCCCGCGCCGCTGACCCGCACGACGAAGGAGCCGGCCCCGCTCGGGAACCGGCTCCTTTTCGCGTACGCCGGAGGTCAGCGACCCCGGGTCTGCCGGAACGCGCCGCGCGCCGGCCGCATGTTCTTCGGGATCGCGCCCTTGGGCATCTGCGGCCGGGCGGTGAGCGCCTTGAGCCGCTTGTCGAGCGCGTTGACGTCCTTCGGGGACAGGGCGCGGGGCAGCCGCATCAGCGTCATCCGCAGCTTGCGGACCGGCAGCTCACCCTCGCCCTGCCCGATCACGTAGTCGTGCAGCGGGGCGGTGCCGATCACCTTCGCCAGGCGGCGCTTCTCCTGGCCGAGCAGGCCGCGTACGCGCTGCGGGTTGCCCTCGGCCAGCAGGATCACGCCCTGCCGGCCCACCACCAGGTGCACCATGTCCATCTGGGTGGTGGAGCTGACCGCCGGGGTGACCCGCCAGTCGCCGCGCATGCTCTCCATGATCTGCGCCGCCGCGCCCGGCTGCCCCTCGGCGGCGTTCATCATCGCCTTGTTGGAGCGCAGGTTGAGCACGATCAGCACGGCAAGCAGGGCGAGCAGGATGCCGATCGGCAGCCAGAGCCAGCCCCAGGCGATCACCGCGACCACGGTGAGCGCGAGCGGGATCAGCACCGCCGCCGCGGTCAGCGGCGCGAACCACTTGTCCTGCTTGGCGGTGAACCGGAACACCATCCCGATCTGCTTCAGCCGCTGGCCGAACGAGACCTTCTCCTGGGGCTTTGCCATACCGCAGAGTCTAGTGGTCGGCGCACATCACGTTGATCCGTGGCCGCCTCTTCCGCCGCGGGCTGAGTACCTTACCGCCGCGCCGGGCCGAACCGGCCCGCCGGTAAGGAGGCCGGGCGGGCGAAGATCAGGCGGCGTACCCATGCCCCGGGGGCACCTTCGCGCGGAGAGTCGATCTCGACAGGGAACGACACCGCACGACAAGGGAGATCGAGATGTTCGGCAACGACGCGGACTTCATCCTCAGCATCCACCGCAGCCACGCCTCCGAGTTGCAGGCCGACGCCGCACAGGACCGGCTCGCCCGGTCGCTGCCACGGCGGCACCCGCGCGGCTGGCTCAGCCGCCGGCAGCACAGCGCCCGCACCACCGACGCCCGCCGGTGACCGCACCGGCGGCCGTCGCCGGGCTCACCGGTGCGGCCGGTGCCGGGTTCGTTGGCACAGCCGGTGCCGCAGGGCAGTTCGCCGGTCCGGCCGTCCCCGGGATCGTGGGCGCGGCCGGTGCCGCAGGGCAGTTCGCCGGTCCGGCCGTCACGGGGGCGGCCGGACCGGCGGCGACGCGCGGCCCGATCGGCCCGGTCGGGCCGTCGGGGGCGCGTGGCATGCTCGACGGCGTGACCGTACGCGCCGCCAGCACCGTCCTCGTCGGCCGCCGGACCGAGCTGACCGCGCTCGGCGACGCGCTGGCCCGGTCCCGGTCCGGCGAGCCGGCGACGGTGCTCGTCGGCGGCGAGGCGGGTGTCGGCAAGACCCGGCTGCTGGAGGAGTTCGGCACGCAGGTGGACGCCGCCGGCGCACGGCTGCTCGTCGGCCAGTGCCTGGAGCTGGGCGAGGCCGGCCTGCCGTTCGCCCCGTTCGCCGCCGCGCTGCGCGACGTGCTGCGCCACGACGGGCCGGCCGCCTTCGCCGGCTACGAGGCGGAGTTCGCCCGGCTGCTGCCGGAACTCGCCCGGATGCCCGCAGGCGTCGCCGCGCCCGCCGGGCCGGCGCTCGCCGACACCCCGCGCGGCTACCTGTTCGACCTGGTGGCCGACCTGTTCCGGCGGATCGCCGAGGAACGCCCGCTGGTGCTGGTGATCGAGGACCTGCACTGGGCCGACCGGTCCACCCGGGATCTCATCGGCTTCCTGGTGCGGGCCGCCCGCGCCACCCGCCTGCTGGTGGTCTGCACGTACCGCACCGACGAGCTGCACCGCGGGCACCCGCTGCGGCCGTTCCTCGCCGAGCTGGACCGGGTCCGCGGCGTGGACCGGATCGAGCTGGGCCGTCTCGACCGCGACGGCACCGCCGCCGTGCTGGCCGACCTGCTCGGCACCGAGCAGTACGCCCGGACCGTCGACGACGTGCACGAACGCACCCAGGGCAATCCGTTCTTCATCGAGGAGCTGGCCGCCGCCGGCGGCCCGGTCGGCTGCGCGACCATCCCGGAGACGCTGCGCGACCTGCTGCTGGCCCGCGTCGACCGGCTGCCCGAGCCGGCCCAGCGGGTGCTGCGGATCGCCGCCGCCGGAGGCACCCGCTTCGCCCACCAACTGCTCGCCGAGGTGGCCGGCCTGCCCGAGGCCGAACTGGAGGACGCGCTGCGCGCCGCCGTCGCCGGGCAGCTCGTGGTGGCCGACCCGGACGGCGACTACGAATTCCGGCACGCGCTGGTCCGCGAGGCCGTGCACGACGACCTGCTGCCCGGCGAGCACGCGCGGCTGCACGCCCGGTACGCCGCCGCGATCGAGGCCCAACCCCACCTGGTCGCCGCCGGTCGCGCTCCGGCCGAGATCGCCCACCACTGGTACGCCGCGCACGACCACCCGCGCGCGCTCACCGCCGCCCTGGTCGCCGCCGAGGCGGCGGCCGAACGGTACGCGTACGCGGAGCAGAGCCGCCTGCTGGAGCGCGTCCTCGAACTGTGGGAGCAGGTGCCCGACGCCGCCGACCGGCTCGGCATGGACCACCTGCGGGTGCTGGAGGACACGCTCACCGCCGCGGTCACCGCCGGTGACCTCAGCCGCGCGCTCACGCTCACCCGGGCCGCGCTCGCCGAGGTCGACCCCGGCGCCGAGCCGCTGCGCGCCGCCCGCCTGCTCGACCATCGCGGCCGGCTGTTCGCGCTGCTCGGCAAGAGCGACGGCGCGGCCGAGCTGCGCGAGGCGTACCGGCTGGCGGCCGGCGCCCCCGACGGTCCGGAACGGTTCGCCGTGCTGGCCGACATCGCGTCGCACCTGATGAAGGTCGACCCGCGCGAGGCCGCCTCGGTCGCCGCCGAAGCCGCGGCCGGCGCGTCCGAGGTCGGCACCGACCTGGTGCTGCTGCCCACCCGGATCGCCCTGCTGCACCGCCTCGACGGCACCCCGGAGCGCGGGCTGGCCGAGCTGCGCGGGGTCGAGGCGCGGGCCCGCGCCGCCGGTGACTCGTGGGCCCTGGTCAGCGCGCTGGTCTTCCTCTCCGACGTGCTCTACGAACTGGGCCGCTACGACGAGTCCGAACAGGCAGCCGCGGCCGGGGTGAGCGAGGCGCGCCGGGTCGGCATCAGCCGCTCGATCGGGGCGTACCTGCTGTCCAACCGGGCCGAGGCGCTGATCGCGCTGGGCCGCTGGGACGAGGCGGACGCCACCTGCGCCGAGGCGGCCCGGATCGACCCGCCCGGCGTGTCCGGGCTGCACTGGCTGCAACTGCGCGCCGGGCTCCACCTGGCCCGCGCCCATCCCGGCGCCGACGAGGTCGTCGGGCGGGCGCTGGCGTTCCTCAGCCGGCCCTACCTCTGGCCGAACCACCGGCTGCCGCTGCACGAGCTGCGCGTGGAGGCCGCGCTCGCCGCCGACGACAAGCTGGAGGCGGTACGCGCGGCGCGCGCCGCCCTGGCCGACGCGCACCTGGCCGACCTGCCGCGTGAGGGCTGGCCGCTGCTGAACGCGCTGGCGCGTACCGCCGCGGAGAGCGGGGACGCGACGCTCGCCGCCGAGGTGTCGGCGGTGGCCGCCGCGCTGCCCGCCCGGCACCCGGCCGAGCACGCCCACGCGGCCCACGTCACCGCCGTCCTGACCGGGCTCGGCCCCGCCGCTCCCGCCGAGGCGCTCGCCGCGTGGCGGGAGGCCGTGGCGGCGTGGCGGGCGGCCGGGCAGCCGTACCCGCTGGGCCGGGCGCTGCTCGGGCTGGCCGAGGCGGCCGCGGCGGCGGGCGAGCGGGACGAGGTCGCCGCCGCGGTACGGGAGACGGCCGAGCTGGCCGCCCGGCTGGGTGCCACCCCGCTGGGCGAGCAGGCGGCGACGCTGGCCCGCCGGGTCGGGCTGCGGGGCACCGGGCGACCCGGGCCGGACCTGCTGACCAGCCGGGAGCAGGAGGTGCTGCGGCTGGTCGCCGAGGGGCACAGCAACAGCCGGATCGCCGAGCGGCTGTTCATCTCGCCGAAGACGGCGAGTGTGCACGTGTCCCGGATCATCGCCAAGCTCGACGTCACCAACCGGGTCGAGGCCGCCGCGCTGGCCCACCGCCTCGGCCTGCTCGACGCTTCGCCACCCGCCCCGGCACAGCGCCGCGCCCGGTAGCGCGCCGCGTCCGCGTCAGCGGCGCGGCAGGTAGATCCGCCAGCCGGCCACCGTGACCACGTCGAGCGCGCCGGATTCGGTGCCGAGGCGTTCGTCCAGCCGCGCGGCCAGCGGCGAGCCGGCCGGCGCCACCCACGCCGCGTCCGGGTCGGCCGCCACCTCCCGCCGGTACGCGGGCAACCGGTCGAAACCCGGGGTCAGGTCGTCGTCGACCACGGCACAGACCACGTTCTCGCCGGTGGCGTACGTGAGCCGGTTGCACGTCCAGTAGCCGCCGCGGACGTTCCGGACGTCGAGCGCGCCGAGCGTGTCCACGAGCGACCGGTGCCGGTCGGCCTCGGCGTGCACGCCGGGCGCCGCCCGGATCACGTCCACAGTGGCTGACGCGCCGGTGCCGAGCACGCCCGCGAGCACCGCCAGTGCTCCGAATCCCGCCACCTCGGCGAGCTGGCGCCGCCCGGTGAGCCGGCGGGCGGCGAGCGGGCGGGCGGCCTGCCACAGTGGCCAGAGCAGGGCGGGCACGGCGACCGCCAGGCACGACAGGTAACGGCTGCTCTCGGTCGGCGTCTGCCCGGCCGCGTTGCTCACCGCGTACGCGGCCAGTACGCCCGCCGCGCCGCCGAGCAGCGCCAGCCGCACCCCGGCCGACACCCGCTCCGCCGAACCCGGACGGCCGGAAGCGCGGCGCAGGGTGTGCCACGCGGTGAGCGCGGCGAGCACCAGCAGCACCGGGAACGCGACGGCCCACCAGAGCTGCCAGGTGGCACACCGGCCGGGTGAGCAGAAGCCCATCGCCAGCGGTGGCCCGAGGACCAGCGCGCCGTGCAGCCGGTCCGCCCAGTCCGCAGCAGTGCCGGAGCCACCCGCCGCCAGCACCGCGGTCACCGGGTTGCGGCCGTGCCGGATGCTGTCCACCAGCATCGGGGCCGCGCCCAGCAGCAGCGCGCCGGCCAGCACCAGCCCGGCCCGGCCGGCCAGTTCCCGCCGGCGCCGCGCCACGAGCAGCACGCCGAGCGTCAGCACGTACGGCAGGATCAGCGGGTCCACCCAGAGCAGCACCCCGGAGATCAGTCCCCACGCCGCCCAGCGGGGCAGCCGCGCGCCCGGCCCGCTCACGCAGAGCCCGACCGTGAGCAGCGCCAGCGCCGCACCGGCCGGGTTCAGCTCCGGATAGCCGCCACCGGCGATGAGCTGGTTCTTCACCACCCGGTCCGCGCCGAGCGCCAGCACGGCGACGACGAGCAGGGCGTACCAGCGGTCACCGCCGAGCCGCCGGGTCAGCCGCCAGGACAGCAGCAGGAACAACGCGTACAACGCCAGCGTGGGCAGCCGCAGCACGAGCACCGACGGCCCGGCGAGCGCGACCAGCGGCGCGGCCAGGTACGCCTCCAGCGTGCCCATGTACGCCTGGCCGTAGAACCAGACCGGGAAGCCCTCACCCCGGGCGATGTGCAGGGCGGCCAGCCCCATCGTCGCCTCGTCGCTGTTGGTGGGCGGCACGTCGGCGAACAGCAGCGCCAGCCGGTAGCCCACCCCGGCGAACCCGACGAGCAGGGCGAGCAGCGTCGGCAACGGCAGCCGCCGGGGCGTACGAGGGCGCACGGCTTCGCGTGGCTCCTCGCGTACCCCGGCGGTCATGCCTGTGATCATGGCATCCGGCGGGCGGCCGGCGGCGGGTGACGCGGTGGTCAGCCGGCCTCAGCCGGCGACGGTGACCTCCCGGCGGGCGTCGAGCGCCTGCTGGTAGAGACGGCCCGCGCGGTACGACGAGCGGACCAGCGGGCCGCTCATCACGCCCGCGAAGCCGATCTCCTCGGCCTCCTCGCGCAGCTCGACGAACTCCTCCGGCTTGACCCAGCGGGTCACCGGGTGGTGCCGGGGGGAGGGACGCAGGTACTGCGTGATGGTGATCAGCTCGCAGCCCGCCTCGTGCAGGTCGCGCAGCGCCTGGGAAACCTCGGCGCGCTCCTCGCCCATGCCGAGGATCAGGTTGCTCTTGGTGACCAGGCCGTCGGCCCGCGCCTGGCGGATCACGTCCAGCGAACGCTCGTAGCGGAACGCCGGGCGGATCCGCTTGAAGATGCGGGGCACGGTCTCCACGTTGTGGGCCAGCACCTCGGGCCGCGAGCCGAAGACCTCGGCGAGCTGCTCGGGCACGGCGTTGAAGTCGGGGATGAGCAGCTCGACGCCGCAGCCGGACTGCAGCGCGTGGATCTGCCGGACCGTCTCGGCGTAGAGCCACGCCCCGCCGTCGGGCAGGTCGTCGCGGGCGACACCGGTGATGGTCGCGTAGCGCAGGCCCATCGCGGCGACCGACTCGGCGACGCGCCGCGGCTCGTCGGCGTCGAACTCGGCCGGTTTGCCGGTGTCGATCTGGCAGAAGTCGCAGCGCCGGGTGCACTGGTCACCACCGATGAGGAAGGTGGCCTCCCGGTCCTCCCAGCACTCGTAGATGTTGGGGCAGCCGGCCTCCTGGCACACGGTGTGCAGCCCTTCGCGCGAGACGAGCCCGCGCAACTGGGTGTACTCCGGGCCCATCTTGGCCTTGACCTTGATCCACGGCGGCTTGCGCTCGATCGGCGTCTCGGCGTTGCGCGCCTCGATCCGCAGCATCCGCCGCCCCTCCGGGGCGACAGTCGCGGTGCGCGCTGGCTGCTCAGTCGTCGGCGCGGATTGCTCGATCGTCACAAAACCGAGCGTACGCCGGTCGGCGCCGGTCGATGAACGGCGGGCGACGGCCGTCACGCCGGAATCGCTGTGACACCGGACACCAGGGGCGAAAAAACCCGGTCACAGCGTGGCGCGCGTGGTGCTAGCGTGCCGGGCAGAGCTGTGACGGAGCCGAGTAACGGACCGATCCGCCAGTCGAGAGAGCCGCCGGTTGCTGCGAGGCGGTCTGGCGCCGGCCCGTGAAGACCCTCCCGAGCTGCGGGAAGAACGGCGCCGTGCGCCCAGTAGAGCCCGCCCGGCCGGCCCCGGTGAAAAGGCGACGAACGAGGCTCCCGCCACGGCGGGGGCGAAGGTGTGGTGGCACCGCGAGGTTCCCGCTCGCCCACACCTCCCTGGGGATCGCGTTGCGATTGGTCAAGGAGGTAGTCGTCGTGCAACGCATCCTGTCCGCAGAACTCCCCGCCCATGTGGGCGCCACCGTGCGACTCGCCGGCTGGGTCCACCGCCGCCGGCTGCTCAAGTCGGTGGCCTTCCTGATCCTCCGCGACGCCGCCGGGCTCGCCCAGGTGGTGGTCGCCGCGCCCGCCGTGCGCGAGCAGGTCGAGGCGCTCACCGAGGAGACGGTCGTCGAGGTGGTCGGCACCGTGGTCGCGAACCCCACCGCGCCCGCCGGGGTCGAGGTCGTCGAGCCGACGGTACGTCCGCTCGGGCCGCCCGCCGTCCCGCCCCCGTTCGACCTGTACCGGCCGGTGCTCACCGCCACCCTGCCCACCCAGCTCGACAACGCGCCGACCGCGCTGCGGCACCCGAGCCGGTCCGCCGCGCTGCGGATCTCGGCGGCGGCCGTGTCCGGCTTCCGGGCCACGCTCGACGGGCAGGGCTTCGTCGAGGTGCACACGCCGAAGGTGGTCGCCTCGTCCACCGAGAGCGGGGCGAACGTGTTCGCGCTGGACTGGTTCGGGCGGCCCGCCTACCTGGCCCAGTCGCCGCAGTTCTACAAGCAGCTCATGGTCGGTGTCTTCGAGCGGGTCTACGAGGTGGGGCCGGTGTTCCGCGCCGAGCCGCACGACACGGTGCGCCACCTGGCCCAGTACACGTCGCTCGACGTCGAGCTGGGTTTCGTGACCGACCACCGGGACGTGATGGCGGTGCTGCGCGGCACCCTGGCCGGGATGATGGCGACAGTCGCCGAGCGGGCCGGCGGCTCGCTGGCCACGCTCGGCGTGACGGCGCCGGAGGTGCCGGCGGAGATCCCGGCGGTGCACTTCACCGACGCGCTGAAGATCGCCGGAGCGCCGGCCGACGAACCCGATCTGGCCCCGGCGCACGAGCGGGCGCTGGGGGAGTGGGCGCTCCGTGAGCACGGCAGCGACTTCCTCTTCGTCACCGGCTACCCGATGGCGAAGCGCCCGTTCTACACCCATCCGGACCCGGCCCGGCCCGCGTACTCGAACGGTTTCGACCTGCTGTTCCGGGGCGTGGAACTGGTGACCGGCGGGCAGCGGCTGCACCGGCACGCCGACTACCTGGCCGCCCTGGCGGCGCGGGGCGAGCCGGTCGAGCCGTACGCCGGGTACGTGGACGCGTTCCGGCACGGCATGCCGCCGCACGGCGGTTTCGCGATCGGGCTGGAGCGGTTCGTCGCGCGGCTCACCGGCGCGGCGAACGTCCGCGAGGTGACCGCCTTCCCGCGCGACCTGCACCGCCTCACGCCCTGACGGCTGCGGGCCGGCACGGCTTGCGCCGTGCCGGCCCGCGGGTTCCTCTCTGCCGGTCCGGGTCCCGGTGCCGGCCCGGTCCAGGTGGCGGGGCGCGGGCTCGCCGGAGCAGTCGGTCGAGCCGCCGGCTTCCGCAACCGGCTCGGATCGGTCACAGAAGGTAATGAAAGGTCGCACAGACTTGCGGTCACGCTCGGTGATGGGGCACCCGAAGTCGTCGAGATGCTCTTTGCGGCGGCAAATCGCGCTGACCAGGGGTTATGGCGAGCGACCCTCGAGCGGGAGGGAATGGTCTCTGCGCACTTTGCTCTGCAGCCACGGGCGCACCGATCGACCGGGAGTGACCGTCGCGGATCCGGCTGCAGAGCAAAGTCGGCGAGAGGTCACATGCCGCAGGCGCGCGCCCTGTCACTTACCGTGACCGATGGCGAGGTGGCCCTGGGCGGGCGGCGACCCGGACCGGTCGGCCACCGCGCACCGAGCGGATGCGTGGGGGCCGGGGGCGGGACCACGCGGGCGGGCCAGGCCGGGAGGTCAGGCGGGGCGAGCGCGGCGAGACGAAAGGCAAGGGGCAAGGGGGCGAGAGGCGAGGAGGGGAAATGGGGAGCGGTCAGGCCGGGCCGAGCAGGTCCCAGGGGTTGCCGGCGATGTCGCGGAAGACCGCGACCCGGCCGTGCGGCTCGGTGCGGGGCGGGCGGACGAACTCGACGCCCGCGTCGGCCATCCGCCGATACACCGCCTCGAAGTCGTCGACCTGGAGGAAGAAGCCCACCCGCCCGTGGGTCTGGTCGCCCACGGCACCGGATTGGTGCTCGCCGTCGGCGCGGGCCAGCAGCAGGCCGGTGCCGCCGCCCGGAGGGCGTACCACCACCCAGCGCTTGGGCCGGCCGTCGTTGGTCAGCGACGGGCTGTCCTCCGCCAGCTCGAACCCGAGCACCTCGGTGAAGAACGCGATGGCCGGGTCGTACTCGGCCACGACGAGCGTGACCAGGTCGAGCCGCACCGGGCTCAGACCTGCGTCAGCGTCGGCAGGTGCCGCTCGACCACGGGCAGCACGTCGGCGACGGTGATCGTCCGGCCCAGCTCGGCGGTCAGCGAGGTGACCCCGGCGTCACGGATGCCGCAGGGCACGATCCGGTCGAAGAAGCCCAGGTCGCAGTCGCAGTTGACGGAGAAGCCGTGCAGCGTGACGCCGCGGGCCACCCGGATGCCGATGGCGGCCACCTTGCGGGCCGGGCCCCGGTCGTCCTCCGGCACCCACACGCCGCTGCGCCCCTCGACCCGGCCGGCGGCCAGCCCGAACTCGGCGCAGACGTCGATCAGCAGCTGCTCGGTGCGCCGGACGTACGCGACCACGTCGACCGGGTCGGGCAGCCGGACGATCGGGTAGCCGACGAGCTGCCCCGGACCGTGCCAGGTGATCTTGCCGCCGCGGTCCACGTCCACCACCGGGGTGCCGTCCATCGGCCGGTCCCACGGCTCGGTGCGCTTGCCGGCGGTGTAGACGCTGGGGTGCTCCAGCAGCAGCACGGTGTCGCCCTGCTCGCCGGCCACCACCGCCTCGTGCAGCCGGCGCTGCTCGTCCCAGGCGGCCTGGTAGTCGAGCAGGCCGGCGCGGACGGCGGTCAGCCCGGAAGTCGTCACGCTCACCCGTCCAGCCTAGTCCCGCCCTCCGGGAACCGGACCCGTGAGCCTCGTCGCCATCGCGTCGCGGCGACGGTCACTCCGGCACCCGCCACAGCCAGACGTCCTCCACCCGCTCGGGCGGGCCGAGCAGCGCGGTGGCGGTGCGCCGCAGCGCCTCCTCGTCGACGTCGAACTTGGCGCCGTGCACCCGGTCCGGCAGCACCACCGCCTGCACCCCCCAGTAGCGCAGGTCCGCCCGGGACTCGCGGATGCTGCCGTCGGTGATGATCGGCACCAGCCCGGTCCGGCCGGCCTGGTCCATCAGCGAGTCGAAGGTGCGCGGCACCGGGCCGATCCGGCCCCGGCCCTCCGGGCCGCCCGGCCCGAGGAAGAACCCGGACGGGATCCGGAACTCGCCCTGCCGGTTCGCCAGCGCGTACGCCTGCCAGCGCTGCCCGTCCGGGTAGACGTCAACGGTCAGCGGCAGCGGGGTCAGCACCCCGTCGGGCGGGACGTAGCGCTGCCAGGCACCGCTGGTGATGAACGCCGGGATCGGCTCGCGGACGCTGGTCAGCAGCGGGGTCGGCACCAGCGGCAGCAACGCGGCGACGAAGCCGAGCGTCCAGGCGAGCCCGCTCACCCGGTGCCGTGGCGGCCGGGCGCGCAGCGTGTCGATCGCGTACGCCAGCAGCAGGCCGATGACCGGCGCGACGACGAGGGCCAGCCGGGACGGCAGCGCCGCGTTGATCACCGGCAGGTTGTCCAGCACCCCGAACGGCAGCGTCTGGTCGAAGCGGCGGCCGTTCCACTTCACCGTTGGCCCCCACGACAGCACCGCGAAGACCACGGCGGTCACCCCGAGCGCCGCGAGCGTGGCCCGGAACGCCCGGTCCGCGCGCCACCACAGCAGCGCGAAGCAGGCGACCGCGAGCAGGAGCAGCGGTACGCCGAAGAACGAGTTCTCCTCCGTCGGGTTGGGTGCCAGCGAGGTGCCCCACCCGGCCCAGCCGGCCAGCGACCGGCGCGGGTACGACCCGTACGCCGCGATGTCCTCGGAGTGGATCAGCGGGTCGAACCCGGTGCCGTGGAACCGTTGCGGTCCGAGGAAGTGCAGCCAGAGCGGGTACGCCAGCAGCGCCCCGGCGACGAGCGCGGTCACGCCCAGCCCGGCCGCCATCCGGGGCAGCGCGGCACGCACCTCGGACCGGCGGGCCGGGTGCAGCGCCCACACCGCGAGGAACACGCCGAGCGCCAGCGCGGTGAAGAAGAGCCCTTCGGCGGCGATCGAGAACGCGACGGCGACCAGCAGGCCGAGCACGATCCCGCCGGTGACCGCCCGCCCGGGACGCCGCAGCCGGAACACGCCCCAGATGAGCAGCGGCACCAGCCAGCCGGCGGTCCAGTTCAGGTGCGCGTTGGCGTGCGACACCATCGCCGGGCAGAAGGCGATGAACAGCGCGCCCACACCGGCGGCCAGCCGGCTGCCGACCAGGTGCCGGCTGAGCAGCCAGTACCAGGCGACAGCCGTCGCGGCCAGGTTGAGCGTGAGGATCACCAGGAACGTCGCGGGCGGCCCGATCAGGTACGTCAGCGGCGCGAAGACCGCCGCGTACACGGTGATCGAGGTGTTGACCGCGAGGTTCACCCCGTCCGGGACGTTGATCAACGTGGTGAACAGCGGGTTCTGCCCGTGCGTCAGCGCGTGCCCGCCGAACGCCAGCAGCCACTCGAACAGCGCCTGGTCGCTGGAGTTGACGGTGATCGCGCGGCTGTTGGGATCCCGCCACAGGCCACTCGTCACCCAGAGGGCCAGGGCCAGCGCGGCGAGCGTGACCAGCAGGTCGGCGCGCCGGTCGCGGACGCGTGTCGGCGCCGGGCCGGCGGCCGGGGACGGGGAGGAGGGCACGCAGCGGACGTTACCAACCGGACCTGGGCAGACCGCCCGGACACGGAACTCACCGCACACTTCGGTGGTCGTGAATGTGTGAGTGGCGGCCATTCCGGTGTGACGAAACGCGGCCGTAACGTCGCGGCAACCCGGAGGTGACTCAGTTCACATTCCACGATCGGGAGGTCCCCGTGCCCCGCTCCTCATCCCTCATCGCCCGCGTCGCCGGGGCGGCGGCCGGGGTCGTGCTGGCCGCGGCCACCGCGCTGGTCGCCGCCCTCCCCGCCCAGGCCGCCTCGCTGACCCAGGTCACCGGGTTCGGCTCCAACCCCGGCAACCTGGCCATGTACGCGTACCGCCCGGACGGCCTGCCCGCCGGCGCGCCCGCCGTGGTGCTGCTGCACGGCTGCGTGCAGAACGCCTCCACGTACGTCGCCAACTCCGGCTGGCAGAAGTACGCCGACCAGTGGAAGTTCACGCTCATCGCCCCGCAGCAGCCCAGCGGCAACAACGCCAACTCCTGCTTCAACTGGTTCGAGACCGGTGACACCGCACGCGGACAGGGCGAGGCGCTGTCGATCAAGCAGATGGTCGACTACGCCAAGAGCACCTACGGCACCGACGGCGCCCGCGTCTACGTCAGCGGCCTCTCCGCCGGTGGCGCGATGAGCGCGGCCATGCTCGCCGCGTACCCGGACGTCTTCGCCGGCGGCTCGATCGTCGCCGGCATCCCGTACCGCTGCGCCACCAGCACCGTCACCGCGTTCAGCTGCATGAACCCCGGCGTGGACAAGACCCCGGCGCAGTGGGGCGACCTGGTACGCGGCGCGTACCCCGGCTACTCCGGCAAGCGCCCCCGCGTGGCGATCTGGCACGGCACCAGCGACACCACGGTGGCGACCGCCAACGCCGCCGAGTCGCGGGACCAGTGGACGAACGTGCTGGGCGTGTCGGCCACCCCGACCGGCACGTCCACGCTGCCGGCCGGCACCAGCCTGGAGGTCTACGGCAGCGACCAGGTCCGCCTCTACCGGGTCTCCGGGATGGGCCACGGCACCCCCGTCGACCCGGGTACGGGCGCGGACCAGTGCGGCACCGCCGGGGCGTACTTCCTGGACACCATCTGTTCGACGTACCGGGACGCGGTCTTCTTCGGGCTCGGCGGTGGCGGCGCCTCGCCGAGCCCGACCCCGACGGCGACCGCGTCGCCCACCCCGACCGCGTCGCCGACCGCCCCTCCCTCGCCCACCCCGACCAGTGCGCCGGTCTGCGTCACCGCCAGCAACTACGCGCACGTGGTCGCCGGGCGGGCCTACCAGTCCGGCGGGTACGCCTACGCGCTCGGCAGCGGGCAGCGGATGGGCCTCTACAACACCTTCTACACGAGCACGCTGAAGCAGACCGGGCCCGCGTACTGGGTGATCGGCTGCTGATCCGCCGCGTCGCGCCGCCCTCGCTCAGCCGGTGAGGGCGGCGCGCAGCGCACCCGGCAGGTCCGGGTGCGCCCAGGCGAAGCCGGCCTTGTCGAGCACACCGGGCAGCACCCGCGTGCTGGTGAGCGCCTCCTGCGCGAAACCGCCGAGCGCGACCTTCAGCGCCAGCGCCGGGATCGGCATGATCGCCGGGCGGTGCAGCTGCCGGGCGAGTTCCCGGGTGAACTCGGCGTTGGTGACCGGCGCCGGGCCGACGACGTTCACCGGGCCGGCCACGTCGTCGCGGGCCAGCAGGAACTTCGCGGCGTCGAGCCAGTCCCGCATCGAGATCCACGGCAGCCACTGGCGGCCGTTGCCCAGCTTGCCGCCGACGCCGAGCCGGAACGGCAGGAGCTGCGGCTTGAGCAGGCCGCCGTCGCGGTGCAGTGGCAGTCCGGTACGCAGGCGCACCACCCGTACGCCGGCGTCCTCGGCCGGGCGGGTCGCGGCCTCCCAGACCCGGCAGACGTCGGCGAGGAACCCCTCACCGGCCGGCGCCTCCTCGGTGACCGCGCGGTCGCCGGTGTTGCCGTACCAGCCGACGGCGGAGGAGTTCAGCAGCACCGCGGGCCGGTCGGCGGCGGGCAGGCCGGCGATCGTGATGGCGAGCGTGGTGGTGCTGTCCACCCGGCTCGTCCGGATCACCTTCCGGTACTCGTCGTTCCAGCGCTTGTCACCCACCCCGGCGCCGGCCAGGTTCACCACCGCGTCGGCGTCGGCGACGCACTGCGGGTCCAGTTGCGCGGCGGACGGGTTCCACTGCCGTTCGACGGGGGTGCGCGGCGGGCGGCGGACCAGGCGGGTGACCTGGTGGCCGTCCGCGGTGAGGCAGTCGACCAGTCGGGTGCCGAGGAAACCGGACGCGCCGGCCATGAGGATCCGCATGCTCACATCTTCGAGTACGGAGCGCGATTCGGATGCGTTGAGCGAAATCACTCACTCGTCACGCCCGCCGGTTGCGCGTCGACGACGGGCCTTCAGCCGGTCGGCCTGCTGACCGGATGCACGGTGACCAGCCCGTCGAGCCCGAGGAAGTCGCCCGGGTTCGTGGTGTAGAGAGGGAGCGCGTTGGCGTGTGCGACGGAGGCGATCATCAGGTCCGCCACCCGGCGGCGCGTTCCTCGTCCGGCGGCGAGCACCGCCGCTGAGACCAGGCCGAAGGCCCGCGCCGCCTCGGCGTCGAACGGAAGCGGCTCGAACGTGGCCTCGACGTGTTGCAGGACGCTCATCCGGCGGGCGCGCTCGCGCGGATCGTCGGTGTGATGGGGACCGGCCGAAAGCTCGGCCAACGTGACCGCGCTGATGACCATCTCGTCGGGCAGTTCCGTCCCGTCGAGGCCACCCAGATGGATGACGATGTTGGTGTCGATCAGACCCCGCACGGGGAGGTCACCAGTCACGGCTGGGCAGATCCTGGTCGATGGCGGCGTCGAGGTCGGACCGGAAGCGGGCCTCGTCCAACCGGGGTGCGCCGGCGAAGGCCGCGAGAACCTCCGCTCGCGGCACGAAGGTGCGGCGCCGGATCGGGATCAACCGCCCGATCGGCGTGCCGTTGCGAGTGATGGTGAAGGACTCTCCGCGCTCCACTCCGCGCATGATGGCACCGGAGTCGTTGCGCAGCTCGCGTTGGGTGATCTCGCGATGAGCGTGCTCGGCCACACCGGCAGCCTACCGCCTGTGTGCTACGAGGTGCTACACGTCTGCGGTGTGGCTGCCGGTGCGGCCGGGCGGTCAGGCGTCGGCAGGGGCGGTACGCAGGTCGGCGAGCAGGCGTTCCACCTCGGCGAACGCGTCCTGCGGCAGCGGCCCGTACGCCAGCGCGCCGAGGTTCTCCTCGGCCTGCGCGACGGTCCGGCACCCGGGGATGGGCAGGGTGTGCGGGCTGCGGGCGAGCAGCCAGCCGAGCGCGCCCTGGGCGAGCGTGCGGCCGTCGGCGGTCAGCGCCTCACGGACCCGGGCCACCCGCTGCGCCCACTCGGCGCGCGGTACGCCGCCGGTGAACCAGTCCAGCCACTCCGGAGCCACGCCGCGCACGTCGTCGTCGCCCCGGGCGGCCGGCGCGTCCTGGTACTTCGCGGTGAGCAGGCCCATCGCCAGCGGCCCCCGGTTCAGGGCGGCCAGGTCGAACTCCGCGCACACCGCGAGCATGGCCGCGTTGTCCCGCAGCACCGACTGGTCGTGCTGGACCGCCGCGCAGTGCGGTCCGGCCTCGGCGAAGGCGCGCGCCGAGGCGGGGTCGTCGGTGCTCCAGCCGTACGCCCGGATCTTCCCCTGGGTGACCAGGTCCTCCAGGGTGCCGACGAGGTCCAGTGCCTGCGGTACCGGCAGGCCGCCCAGGTGCAGCTGGTAGAGGTCGACGTGGTCGGTGCCGAGCCGGCGCAGCGAACCCTCCAGGCTGCGCCGGGCGTAGTCCGCCGTGGCGTCCTCGCCGAGGGCCTGCCGGGTCGCCTCGTCGGTGGGGTAGCCGAACTTGGTGGCGATGACCGCGCGGTCCCGGCGGCCGGCCAGCGCGCGCCCGAGCACCCGCTCGCTGTGCCCGGCGCCGTAGTTGCTGGACGTGTCGAACAGCGTCGCGCCCAGGTCGAGGGCCCGGTGGACGGTGCGCACCGACTCGTCGTCGTCCACCTCGCCCCAGCCGAGCGGTTGGGTGCCGTCCCAGAGCGGGCCGCCGATCGCCCAGCAGCCCATGCCGATCGCGCTGACCTCGATGCCGCTGCGGCCCAGCCGTCGTGTCGTCGTCATGCGCACAGTGTTCACTTTCGAGTGTGCTCGAAGTCCAGCTCTTTTCCCGCCAGCCGGGGCAGGAGCGGCGCGAGCGCGTCGACGGCTCCGGCGCGTACCACGAAGCGGGTGACGCCCCAGCGGCGCTCGTGCCCGGCCACCGCCGCGACGATCTCGTCGGGCGTCCCGGCCAGCACGAACGGGGTGGCCAGCACCTCCGCCGGGGTGAGTCCGGTCTCGGCGGCCGTCCCGGCGGCGGCCGCCTCGGCGTCGTCGGAGACGGCGACGTGCTGGACCAGCGCCTCCAGGACCGGCGGGGTGTCCCGGCCGGCGGCGCCGGCCGCGACGCACGCGAGCTGCGCCTCGATCTGGTCGGCCCGCCACCGGACGGTGTGCTGGTGGCCGTCGGGCAGGGTACGGCCCAGGCCGGCCAGGCCCACCACGTCGGCGTGCCTCCCGGCCCAGCGCAGCAACGTCGAGTTGGACGTGCCCACGGTCAGCGGGATGCGGTCCTGGACCGGCCGGGGTGCCCTGAGGCGGGCGGCGTGCGCGGTCAGCTCCTCGGTGTCCACAGTGACGTCGTCGCCGGCCAGCAGCGCCCGTACCGCCTCGGTCACCGCGACGCAGCGGCGGACCCGGCCGGCGACGTCCGGGCGCTCGCGCCCGACGGCCCGCCACTCGGCCGGTGTGTGGCCCGCGCCGACGCCGAACCGGGCCCGCCCGCCGGAGACCACGTCGAGCGTGGCCACGTCGGCGGCGAGCAGGATCGGTTCCCGGACGCCGGCGTTCGAGACGTACGAGCCGAGCCCCAGCGTGCTGGTCACCGCCGCCGCGGCGGCGAGCGCGACGAACGGCGACGCGCAGTCGCCGGGGTGGTCGGCCGCGAACAGCGCGTCGAAGCCGGCCGCCTCGACGGTACGGGCCAGCTCGGTCCAGCTCGCCGCGTCGGTGGGCTGGGCCTGCACGGAGAAGGTCGCCATCGCCTCAGCATCGGCGCGCACGCGGCGGTGGGCCACCCGTACGCGCCGATTCTGCCGACGGCCGAACCTCACACCGCGTCGAGGCGGGCCAGGTCGGCGGGGGAGAGGCGCAGCGCGGCGGCGGCGATGTTCTGCTCCAGGTGCGCCGGGTTGCCGGTGCCGGGGATGGCCAGCACGTTCGGGCCCCGGGCCAGCGTCCAGGCGAGCCGGACCTGGGCCGCCGTCACACCGTGCTCCCGGGCCACCGCGTGCACCTCCGGGTGCTCCTCGCCGGTGGCGCCGGCCTCCCGGCCGCTGGTGACGATGGAGAAGAACGGCACGAACGCGGTGCCGTGCGCCGCGCAGTCCCGGATCAGCTCGTCGTGGGTACGGCGGTAGCCCAGGCCGTACGAGTTCTGCACGCACACCACCGGGGCGATGGCGCGGGCCTCGGCGACCTGGTGCGGGCGTACCGCGGAGACGCCCAGGTGCCGGATCAGCCCGGCGTCGCGCAGCTCGGCCAGCGCGCCGAAGTGCTCGGACAGCGGCTCCGGGCCGTGCACCCGCAGGTTCACCACGTCCAGGTGGTCGCGGCCGAGCTGGCGCAGGTTCTCCTCCACCTGCCCGCGCAACTGGTCCGGGCGGGCCGCCGGCAGCCACTGCCCGGACGGGTCCTTGCCGGGCCCGACCTTGGTCACGATGACCAGATCGTCGGAGTACGGCGACAGTGCCCGGTTGATCAGCTCGTTGGCCGAGCGCAGCGGCGAGAAGTAGAACGCGGCCGTGTCGATGTGGTTGACGCCCAGCTCGACGGCGCGGCGCAGCACGGCGACGGCCCGGTCCCGGTCGCTCGGGCTGCCGTCGGCGTTCGCGGTCAGCCGCATGGCGCCCAGACCCATCCGGTTGACGGTCAGGTCGCCGAGCTGCCAGGTGCCGGCCGCGCCGGCGTGGACGGTGTCGATGGTCATGCGATCCCCGTATCCCTCGTCTGCGGCCCCGGTGCGGGACCGACAGGTATCACGAGGGCGGCGGGCAGGTGGTTCACCCGTTCTCGTCGCGGTCCTCGGGTTGCTCGTGCCAACGGGCCCGCCAGGCCGCCTCGTGCGCCTCGTGGCTGGTGCGCTCCTCGAAGACCAGCTTGCGCAGTGCCTGCCGGCCCTCGGCGAAGACGATCACCTCGACGGCCACCATACCCACGGTGATCGCGGTCAGCATGCCCAGCGCGGCCAGCCCCGGCACCCGCTCCGCGACCGGGATGGTCACGCCCAGCAGCAGCACCGTGCCGACCCGGGTCCAGCTCACCGTGCGCAGGGTTCGGAGCTGGAACAACATGTTGCCGCAGAGGTAGCAGATCACGCCGCCGAACAGCAGCGGCACGCCCGGGCCGTGCGCCGGTTCGCTCGGCGGCACGTTCGGGTCGGCGATCCCGTGCACGATCGTCTCGGCGCCGAGCGCGAACAGGATGATGCCCGCGATCATCGGCAGGAACAGGTACGCGTACGCGTCCCGGGCCATCGCCACCCGGGGGCCGTCCTGCGCGGCGTGCAACGCGATCCGGGCGGCCGGCCCGACCATGTCGTAGTGCGCCCACCAGAGCGCGGCGGTGAAGAAGATGCCGAGCACCGCCGCCGCCACGGCCGGCCAGGTGGGCGGCTGGCCGAGCAGGTTGCTGCCGACGCCGACGGAGATGACCGACTCGCCCAGCGCGATGATCAGGATGAGGTCGTACCGCTCGGTCCAGTGTTCGGCGGACGAGACGCCCCAGCCCCAGGTGCCGGCGATCATGCCGCTGCCGTACTGGAGCAGGATGACCCCGCCCCACAGCACGTCCCGGAGCACCGCCGCGGAGAACAGGTCGTCGATTCTCGGTGGCAGCAGCGCGGCGACCAGCAGCAGCGCGGTGCTGCCGATCAGTTCCGGGCCGAACCGGAGGAGTTGCCGACGCTCGTTCGGGCTGTCCCGGACCGCGTGCCGGTACAGCAGCAGGTGGATCAACCGCAGGACGGTGTAGCTGAGCGCCGCGACCATCGGCCCGGCCTCGTTGCCGCGCGGGTCGCGGAACGCGTGCGGCAGGGACAGCGCGAACGTGAACAGCGCGGCCATGCCGACTGTCATGAGCACCGGGACGAAGCCCTCGCCGAGGCGTACCCGGGTGGCCACCACGCTGTGCACCACCCACGACCACCAGAGCACGGCGAGGACCAGCAGCGCGTGCAGCAGCGCCCCGCCGGTCACCTGGAGCGCGGTGGCCCGGGTGATGATGAAGAACGAGAATACGAAGACCAGGTCGAAGAAGATCTCGAACCGGTCGACCCGGGCACCGGGGGCCACCGGCACCGCCGGTCCCAGGCGTCCCCGCCACCCGTACGAGCCCACCGGCCGAGTCTGTCAGCGCAGGTCGGGCCGGGTGGCCGATTCGGTCAGCCCGGCCGGTGGCGCAGGCCGTCCATCAGCAGGTCGAGCAGGCGTCCGGCCTGGGCGCGCTGGTCCGGCTCGCCCGCCACCAGGGAGACCCCGCTGAGGCTGGCGAGCACGTCGGCGGCGGCCACGTCGGCGCGCAGGACACCGGCCGCCGCACCGGCCGCGAGCAGTTCGCCGAGCGCCGCGAGCAGCCGGTCGCGGCTCTGCGCGTACGGGTTGGCGCCGGAGGCGATGACCAGGCGCAGCGCGTCGGCCATGCCCCGCTTGGTGGCGAGGTAGTCGACGAACCGGTCCATCCACGCGCGCAGCGCCGCGTCGGCGGGCTGGGCGGCGAGCAGCGCCGGTGCGGCGTCGCAGAGCTTCTCCAGCTCGTTGCGGTACGCCGCCTCGATCAGCGCCTCCCGGCTGGGGAAGTGGCGGTAGAGCGTGCCGATACCGACGCCGGCCTCCTTGGCGACCCGGTCCAGCGTTACCTCCGGGCCGTCCTGGGAAAACGCGTGGACCGCGGCGTCCAGCAGCCGCTGCCGGTTGCGCAGCGCGTCCGCGCGCAGCGGTCGGTCGGGCACGGGCCCTCCTCCCTCGGCCGGGTCGCCGGCCCGGCACCGTGGTAACCGGAGCCCCCTCCGGTTATGCTGGCGGAGTAACGGAGGATCCTCCGCTTCTCATCGTAGCGGGCGGACATCGGTCCGCGTCGCCGTCGACAAGGATGGACCATGACAACCCCGACACCAGTCACCACCCCGTTCTCCGCCGAGACCACAGCCCAGGAGGTCGTCCGCGACCTGGACCTGACCGGCCGCCGGGCCGTCGTCACCGGCGGCGCCTCCGGCATCGGCGTGGAGACCGCCCGCGCGCTCGCCGCCGCCGGAGCGGACGTCACACTCGCCGTCCGCAACACCGAGGCCGGGCAGCGCGCCGCCGACGACATCACCGGCACCACCGGCAACGACCGGATCCTGGTCGCCCCGCTCGACCTCGCCGACCTCGCCTCGGTGGCCGCGTTCGTCCGCACCTGGGACGGACCGTTGCACATGCTCGTCGACAACGCCGGGATCATGGCCTCGCCCGAGATGCGCACCGAGCAGGGCTGGGAGATGCAGTTCGCGACCAACCACCTCGGCCACTTCGCGCTCGCCACCGGGCTGCGCCCGGCGCTCGCCGCGGCCGACGGCGCGCGGATCGTCTCGGTCAGCTCCGCGGCCCACCTGCGCTCACCGGTGGTGTTCTCCGACATCCACTTCCGGCAGCGGCCGTACGACCCGTGGCTGGCGTACGGGCAGTCCAAGACCGCGAACGTGCTGTTCGCGGTGGAGGCGACCCGCCGCTGGGCGGACGACGGCATCTACACCAACGCGCTGATGCCGGGCGCGATCCGGACCAACCTCCAGCGCTACATCAGCGAGGAGGAGCTGGCGCGGATGCGCAGCGGCAACGCGGCCGCGTTCAAGACCCCGGAGCAGGGCGCGGCGACCTCGGTGCTGGTCGCCACCTCGCCGCTGCTCGACGGCGTCGGCGGCCGGTACTTCGAGGACTGCCAGGAGGCCGGGCCGAACCAGCCGGGCACGCGTACCGGGTGGGCCGCGTACGCCCGGGATCCGGAGGCCGCCGAGCAGCTCTGGACCGTCTCCGAGGAGCACCTGCGCGGCTGACCCGCGGAAACGACGAAGGGGGCGCGCGGCATGTCGCCGCGCGCCCCTTACCGTCTCGGATCTACAGACCCAGTTCGGCCTCGAAGTTGCCGCCCTCCAGCCGCTCCTTCACCGCGGTGAGGAAGCGGGCCGCGTCGGCGCCGTCGATCAGCCGGTGGTCGTACGACATGGCCAGGTAGACCATCGACCGGATCGCGACGACCTCGCCCAGCTCCGGGTCGTTGACCACGACCGGGCGCTTCACCACGGCACCCGTGCCGAGCATCGCCGACTGCGGCGACGGCACGATCGGGGTGTCGAACAGCGCGCCCCGGCTGCCGGTGTTGGTGAGCGTGAACGTCGCCCCGGCCATCTCGTCCGGGGTGATCTTGTTGGCCCGGGTGCGCTCGGCCAGGTCGGCGATCCGCTTCGCGATGCCGCCCATGTTGAGGTCACCGGCGTTGTGGATGACCGGCACGAGCAGCCCGCGCTCGGTGTCCACCGCGATGCCCAGGTGCTCCGCGGCCGGGTAGGTGATCGTCCCGCCGTCCAGGTCCATGCTGGCCTGGATGATCGGGTACGTCTGGAGCGCCTCGATCGCGGCCAGCGCGAAGAACGGCAGGAAGGACAGCTTCACGCCGTGCTTGGCCTGGAACGAGTCCTTGGCCCGCGCGCGCAGCCTGGCGACCTTGGTGACGTCGACCTCGACGACGGTGGTCAGCTGCGCCGTCTCGTGCAGCGACTGCTGCATCCGCTTGGCGATGGTGGCGCGGATCCGCGGCAGCTTCTCCGTGGTGCCCCGCTTGGCGCTCGGCTCCGGCTTGGCGGCCGGCTTGGCCGGGGCCTCGGCCTTGGCGGCCGGCGCGGCGGCGGCCGGCTCCGGCTTGGCAGCCTTCGCCTTCTCGGCCGCCTCCAGCACGTCCTGCTTGCGGATGCGGCCACCCACGCCGGTGCCCTTGATCGAGCCCAGGTCCACGCCGTGCTCGGCGGCGAGCTTGCGCACCAGCGGCGTCACGTACCCGGCGGCGTCCTCGCCGTACTCGGCCGGGACGCTCGGGCGCTGCGTGGCGGCCGGCGCGGACGGCTGGGCCGCCGCCTCGGCCTTGGCCGGCTGCGCGGCCTGCTCCGCCTCGGCGGCCGGCTCGTTGTAGGACGCGCCCGGCGTGGGCTCCTCGACCTTCGGCTCCGGCTTGGGCTCGGACTTGGGCTCGGGCTTCGCCTCGGCCTTGGGCTCCGGCTTGGGCTCGGGCTTCGGCTCCGCCTTCGCGGGCGCGGCGCCGGCCACCCCGACGATCGCCAGCACGGCGCCGACGTCGGCGGTCTCGTCCTCGGCGACCTTGATCTCCTGCAGCGTGCCGGCGACCGGCGACGGGATCTCGGTGTCGACCTTGTCGGTGGAGACCTCCAGCAGCGGCTCGTCCACCTCGACGGTCTCGCCGACCTGCTTGAGCCAGCGGGTGACGGTGCCCTCGGTGACGCTCTCGCCCAGGGCCGGCATGGTCACCGGCGTGCCCTCGCCCGACGACGCGGCGGGCTGGGCCGGCTCCTCGACGGCCGGCTGCTCGGCCTCGGCACCCGGCTCGGCGGCGGCCTGCTCGGCCTGCTGCTCCGGCTCGGGGCCGGTGCCCTCGGCGGCGGCCGTCGGCTCGGTGGCCGGCTCGGCCTCCTCGGTGGGAGCCGCGCCCGCGTCCTCGCCCTCGCCGGCGATGACCGCCAGCTCGCTGCCGACCTCGGCGGTCTCGTCCTCGCCGACCACGATCCGGCTCAGCACGCCCGCCGCGGGGGACGGGATCTCGGTGTCGACCTTGTCGGTCGACACCTCGAGCAGGGGCTCGTCGACCTCGACGGTGTCACCCTCCTGCTTGAGCCAGCGCGTGACGGTGCCCTCGGTGACGCTCTCGCCGAGCCGGGGCATGGTGACCGATACCGGCATGTTCTCCAGACTCCTTCATTCCCCTGGTGGGATCATCGCCCGTCGCCGGACGCCGCGGTTGTCGTGTCAGGCGTGCGCGTGCAGCGGCTTGCCGGCCAGGGCCAGGTGCGCCTCGCCCAGAGCCTCGTTCTGCGTCGGGTGGGCGTGCACGAGCTGCGCCACCTCGGCCGGGTACGCCTCCCAGTTGTAGATGAGCTGCGCCTCGCCGATCAGCTCACCGACCCGGGCGCCGACCATGTGCACGCCGACCACCGGGCCGTCGTCCACCCGGACCAGCTTCACGTGGCCGGCCGTCTTGAGGATCTGGCTCTTGCCGTTGCCGCCCAGGTTGTAGTTGTAGGTCTTGATCTTGTCGGCGCCGTACTGCTCCTTGGCCTTCGCCTCGGTCAGGCCGACCGACGCCAGCTCCGGGTCGCAGTAGGTGACGCGCGGGATGCCGGCCTCGTCGATCACGGCCGGGGTCTTCCCGGCGATCTCCTCGGCGACGAAGATGCCCTGCTGGAAGCCGCGGTGCGCGAGCTGGAGGCCGGGCACGATGTCGCCGACGGCGTAGACGTTCGGCACGCTGGTGCGCAGCCGCTCGTCGGTCAGCACGTAGCCGCGGTCCATCTTGACGCCCTGCTCCTCGTAGCCGAGGCCGGCGGTGTTCGGGCCGCGGCCCACGGCGACCAGCAGCAGTTCGGCCTCGACCGTGTCGCCGCCCTGAATGGTCAGCTTCACGCCCTTGTCGGTCTTCTCGACCTTCTCGAACGGCTTGCCGACCTTGAAGTTGATCTTCCGCTTGCGGAACGCCCGCTCCAGCGCCTTCGACGACTCCTCGTCCTCGGCGGCGACCAGGCGGGGCAGTGCCTCGACGATGGTCACGTCCACGCCGAAGGACTTCCAGACGCTGGCGAACTCGACGCCGATCACGCCGCCGCCGAGCACGATCGCCGACGACGGGATCCGGTCCAGCGTCAGCGCGTGGTCGCTGGTGATGATCCGCTCGCCGTCGATGTCCAGGCCGGGCAGGCTCTTGGCGTACGACCCGGAGGCCAGCACGACGTTGCGGCCGGTGTAGCGCTTGCCGTCCACCTCGACGACGTTCTTGCCGACCAGCTTGCCGGCGCCCGCCACGAAGGTGATCTTCTTGCTGCTGCCCACCAGGCCCTGGAGGCCCTTGTACAGGCGCGAGACCACGCCGTCCTTGTACGAGTTGACCGCCGTGATGTCGATGCCGACCAGCTCGGCCTTCACGCCGAACTGCTCGGACTCACGGGTCTGGTCGGCGATCTCGGCGGCGTGCAGCAGCGCCTTGGTCGGGATGCACCCGTTGTGCAGGCAGGTCCCGCCCAGCTTGCCCTTCTCGATGAGCGCGACGGAGAGGTCCAGCTGGGCGGCACGCAGCGCCGCCGCGTAGCCGCCGCTACCACCTCCGAGGATGACGATGTCGAAGGTCGTGTCGTTCGGCTCGCTCACATCCAACTCCCAGGTCGCGTCACTGCATCGGGGGTTACGGCGGAGTAACAGGCACACCCCACCTCGGTCATCTTGTCACCACCACGGACCGGGCGCGTACCGAGGTGCCCAACGACACGTCGGTGACACGTACCCTTGGCACCGTTCTCGATGACGGCGGTGGGGGAGGAGTGGATTCGGTGGGGCTGTTCCGACGACGCAAGCGGGCGGCCCCGGCGAGCCGCGACCGCGCCGCCGACCGTGCCGATCTGGACCATCTGGAGAACTTCGTCCGGACCCGGAAGGGCGTCGAGGCGTACATCGAACCGCGCACGACAGTCACCGAGACCACGATCATGCTGATCGCGGACGACGGCGAGTGGACCCGGCGGCGCGTCGGCGGGCCGGACGAGGCCCGCCGCTGGGCGCACCGGATCGCCATCCCGATCTACGACGTGCGGCTGATGGGCTACCCGCAGCGGATGCGCGACTACAACGAGCGCCGCAAGCGCCGCCCGGAGCTGTACTGAGGTCACGCGAAAGGGGCCCCCGGCAACGCCGGGAGCCCCTTGCCGCACGCGTCGGTCAGCCGTTGGCGGCGACGTCCTCGACCAGGTGCACGAGCGTACGCACCGGCACGCCGGTGCCGCCCTTGGTCCAGTAGCCGGTCGCCTCGCCCGAGTGGTAGCCCGGACCGGCGATGTCGATGTGCGCCCACGCCACGTCGTCGGTGACGAACTCGCGCAGGAACACCCCGCCCTGGAGCATGTGCCCGGCCCGGTCCATCCCGGCGTTGACCTGCGAGATGTCCGCGACCTCCGACTCCATGCCCTTGCGGACGTCGTCCGGCAGCGGCATCGGCCACGCCGGCTCACCGGTCGCGTCACCGGCCACCCGCACCCGCTCGCACAGCTCCGGGGTGCCCATCACACCGGCGATCCGCTTGCCCAGCGCGATCACCTGCCCGCCGGTCAGCGTGGAGGTCTCGAACAGGTAGTCCGCGCCGTCCGCGCAGGCCCGCGCCATCGCGTCGGCCAGCACCATCCGGCCCTCGGCGTCGGTGTTGAGCACCTCCACCTTCTTGCCGTTGAACATGCTGATCACGTCGCCCGGGCGGTAGCTGGTGCCCGACGGCATGTTCTCCGCCATCGGCAGGTAGCCGGTCACGGTCACCGACGGCTTGAGCGCCGCGACCGCCAGCATGGCCGCGCCGACCGCCGCCGCGCCGGCCATGTCCGACTTCATCTCCCACATGCCCTGCGCGGGCTTGATCGAGATGCCGCCGGTGTCGAACGTGATGCCCTTGCCGACCAGCGCGACCCGCTTGCCGTTGCCGCCACCGTCCGGCGTGTAGGTGAGCTTCACCAGCCGCGGCGGGGCCTCGGAGCCCTGGCCGACGGCGAGGATGCCGCCGTAACCACCGGCCGCCAGCGCAGCCTCGTCCAGCACCTCGACCTCCAGGCCCGCCTCGCGGGCGGCGGCGGAGACGACGTCGGCGAACGCCGGGGGACGCAGCTCGTTCGGCGCCGTGTTGACCCAGTCCCGGCTGGTCCGCACCGCACCGGCCACCGCCTGCGCCCGCGCGATCTCGGCCCGGGCGGTCGCGTCGGCCGCGTCCGGCACCGCCACCAGCACCTCGGCCACCGGCTCGCGCCGGGCCGGCTGCGGCTTGGTCTTGTAGCCGGCGAACCGGTAGCCGCCCAGCAGCGCGCCCTCGGCGACCGCGCGCAGCGCGGCCGGGGCGTCGGCGTCGTCGGGCAGCGGCAGGGCCAGGGCGACGCGCGGGGCGCCGGCCAGCGCCCGCACCGCGGCACCGGCGGCCCGCCGCAGCGACTCCGGGGCCGGAGCGGCGCCCGAGGGCTCCGGGCCGAGGCCGACGGCCACGACCAGCGGCGCGGTCACCGTGCCCAGCGTGGCCAGCTTGATCACCTCGCCCGGGCCACCGGTCGCGCCGAGCAGGGCCAGCGTCTCGGTCAGCTTTCCGTCGAACGCGGCGGCGATGCTCTCCCCGCCGGTCGCCAGCAGCAGGGCGTGGGCGGGTGCGCCGCTGCCCGGCTCGGTGGTCTGGCTGTGCACGCCGATCACGATCGCGTCGACGGCGAGTTCGGCGGGGTCGGTGTCGACCAGGCTGAGGGTGGTGCGGGGCGATGTCACGAAAGCTACTCCGGGCGGGCCGGGCCGGCCGCGTCGTCGCGTACCGGCGATGAAGGTGTCTCCGGCGGCAACCTACCCGCCGGGAGGCGTGGCTGTCCCGCCGATGCGTGCCGACGGGATCCCGCCGATGCTAACCACAGCGGGCCGGGCCGGTAAGTTGCCACCCATGACCGAGGTGACCTCCGACGCTGCCGAGACCCGGCTGCGCCGATCCCCGCTGCACGAGCGGCACACCGCGCTCGGCGCGAAGTTCGCCCCCTTCGGGGGCTGGCAGATGCCGCTGGAGTACGCCGGTGGCGGCGTGCTCAAGGAGCACACGGCCGTCCGCGAGGGCGTCGGCGTGTTCGACGTCTCGCACCTGGGCAAGATCCGGGTCACCGGGCCGGGCGCGGCGGACTTCGTCAACGCCTGCCTCACCAACGACCTCGGCCGGATCTCCCCCGGCCAGGCGCAGTACACGCTCTGCTGCGACGACGCCACCGGCGGCGTGGTGGACGACATCATCGCCTACCTGCACGCCGACGACCACGTCTTCCTGGTGCCCAACGCGGCCAACACCGCCGAGGTCGCCCGCCGCCTGCGCGCCGCCGCGCCCGAGGGCGTCACCGTCACCGACGAGCACGAGGCGTACGCGGTGCTCGCGGTCCAGGGTCCGCGCTCGGCGGAGCTGCTGGGCGCGCTCGGCCTGCCCACCGGCCACGACTACATGAGCTTCTCCACCGCCACGCTCGACGGGGTGGAGCTGACGGTGTGCCGCACCGGCTACACCGGCGAGCTGGGCTACGAGCTGGTCGTGGCGTCCGAGCACGCGGTCGCCGTCTGGGACGCGATCTTCGCCGCGGCCGACGACGTACGCGCCTGCGGCCTGGCCGCCCGGGACACGCTGCGCACCGAGATGGGCTACCCGCTGCACGGGCAGGACCTGTCCCCGGAGATCACCCCGGTGCAGGGCCGCTCCGGCTGGGCGGTGGGCTGGGACAAGGCGGCGTTCTGGGGTCGCGACGCGCTGCGCGCCGAGAAGGCCGCCGGCCCGGCCCGTACGCTGCGCGGCCTCACCGCCGTCGACCGGGCCATCCCGCGCCCCGGCATGGCCGTGTACGCGGGCGACCGGCAGGTCGGCACCGTCACCAGCGGCACGTTCAGCCCGACGCTCAAGCAGGGCGTCGCGCTGGCGCTTGTCGACACCGACCCGAAGCTGCCCGACGGCGAGGAGCTGGAGGTGGACATCCGTGGCCGCCGCGCCCGGATGCGCCTGACCAGGCCGCCGTTCGTCAAGCCCTCGGTGCGCTGAGCCGCGCGGGTCAGTGCTCGCCGCGCTCCCCGGCGTCGAGCACCGCCTGCGTCCAGCCGCCCTCCAGCACGCCGGTGCCGTCCAGCACCGCCCAGTCGACGACGTCCGACGCCTCCACCACCACCGGCGAGCCGATCCGCACGCTCGGGTCGGTGTTGGCGTCGCTGGCGCTGGCGCCGACGATCCGCTCCGGGGTGTCCCACGAGGTCACCCCGGCCCAGACGTACTCGGGGCCGTCGTCGCCGGGCAGGCCGTACTTGACCACGAGCTGGCTCTCCTCGGGCAGCCGCCCGGCCAGGAAACGGGCCCGGATGTCGCCCAGCGCGGCGCGGGCGGTCTCCACCGCGCGGCTCATCGCGTCACCGGTGCGGGTGTAGCGGACGTCCGGCTGGATGCCGTTGAACAGCGTCGCGCAGGCGGCGGCGAAGTAGCGGCCGGGCGGACCCGGGTGCCCGGGCGGCGGGTTCAGGCTCAGGAACGAGTCGGCGTCCGGGTCGGTGGCCGGGTCCAGTTCCAGCCGCAGCAGCACCGGCGCGGTCGCGCCGTGCTGCTCCGGATTGCCGTACGCCACGGCGATGTCGTGCCCGGTCACCGTGGCCAGCACCGGAAGCTGCACGAACGCCGGCACCTCCTCGCCGGCCAGCCCGTCGGTCCAGTCCCGCAGCAGCCGCCGGGCCGCGCCGGTCATCACCGCGCCCCACGCCCGGGTCAGGTGGTCCGGCACGCCCTGGGCCTGCAACTCCAGCAGCCCGAACCGGCGCAGCCCCTTCGTGGTGAACCAGAGCCCGTCGGAGTCCGAGGAGTAGGGCACCAGCACCCAGTCGACGAGCCGGATCCGGCCCTGCTCGTCCGGCAGCGAGCGCAGCGCCGCCGCCGGGTCGAGGAACTGGAGCCCGAAGACGTCCACCACGTCCCCGCCGACCGTCTCGGCGACCGCCGCGGCCACCGCGCGGGCGGCCCACTCGTGCGCGGGCGGCCAGCCCGGCCGGTATTCGGCCTGCACCACCACCAGGTGGGTGGCGGCGGCCAGCCGGGCCAGTTGCTCCTCGGTGGCGCCGAACGCGGTGAGCAGGTCCGGCGGCAGCTCGGGGAACTCGTCGACGGTACGGGTGTCCACCGTCATCAGCGGGCTGTCGAGCATCTGCCGGGCCAGCCCGTGCACCGGCTCGGCGAGCCGCCCGGCCAGCCCTTCCACGGCGGTCTTCGGGCTCACCTTGGGCAGCCCGGTGATCGGTACCAGGTACGTCGCGTCGAGCGACTCGGGCACCGGTACCGGCAGGAAGTCGTCCGTGATGAGCATGCCGTCCCCCTCGACCGCGCCGGTGCACTCGCCCCGAACGCTACCCGCCCGGACCGGTGACGCTCAGCCGGTCAGCACCAGTCCCAGGTAGGACAGCGTGGTGACGACCTCCACGAGCGCTCCGAGCACGTCGCCGGTGATGCCGCCGAAGCGGCGTACCAGGTGCCGGAGCAGCCCGGCCGCGACGGCGAGCGCGCCCAGCACGGCGAGCGGCCCCTGCCACGGACGGTCCGCCACCGCGGGCACGGCCGCCAGCGCGACGGCGACCGCGCCGAGCGCCAGCGCGCCCCACCCGACCGTGCCGGCGACGAGCGCGCCCAGGCCCTCCGGCCGGGCCGCCGGCACGCCGCGCCGGCAGGCCAGGCCGACGGCGAGCCGCCCGGCCGCGGTGGCCGCGACCACCGCGGCGAACGCGGCGAGGGCGTCCCGGCCGGCCAGCTCCGCGAGCACCGCGCTCTGGAGCAGGAGTACGACCACGAGCGCGACCACCCCGAACGGGCCGACGTCCGGCTGCTTCATGATCTCCAGCGCGGCCGGACCACGCCGGTAGGAGCCGAGCGCGTCCACGGTGTCGGCCAGCCCGTCCAGGTGCAGGCCCCGGGTGAGCAGCGCGCCCAGCCCCACGGTGACCACCGCGGCGACCAACGGTGGCGCGAGCGCGCCGGTGAGCAGCAGCACCCCGCCGAGTACGGCGCCGAGCAGCGCCCCGACCAGCGGGGCGAGCGCCATCGCGGTGCCGGCGGCGGCCCGGTCGACCCGGCCGGCGCGTACCGGGAGGGTGGTGAACGTGGTGAGCGCCAGCCGGATGCCGTCGGCGAGCCGCGCCTCAGTCGGCACGTCGGCCGGGGAAGACCGGCTCGTCGGCCCCGACGGTGGTCGGTCCCGGACCGGCCGGCTCCGGCTCGGCGAAGTCCGGTTCGTCCTCGGCCCGGCCGTCGTCGCCGCCGTCGTCGCCGATGCGGTCGCCGGTGCCGGTGCGCTCGCCGGTGTCGCCCTCGTCGTCGGGGCCGCCAAGCGACGGGTGCACCGGCAGCGTGGCGGCGAGCGTCAGCGCGGAGCGCAGCAGCGGCAGCGCGGCCAGCGCGGTCGCCCCCTCGCCCAGGTCGAGCCGCAGGTCCACCAGCGGGGTCAGGCCGAGCACGTCGGCGGCGAGCCGTACGCCCGGACGGCCGCCGTGGTCGGGCAGCAGGCACCAGTGCCGGGCCTGGCCGGCCAGGTCGCGGCTGACCATGGCGGCGGCGGTGCCGACCGGCCCGTCCAGCAGCACCGGCACCTTGCGGGCGGTGGCGCCCAGCAGGACGCCGGTGGCCAGCGCGATGTCGCCGCCGCCCAGCTCGGCCAGGACGTCCTTGGCCTCTCGGGCGGAGCGCCGGGTGCGGTGCAGCGCGTCCCGCACCGCCGCGCAGCGGACCATCCAGGCGGCGTCGTCGATCTCGCCCTGCTCGGTGACCACCCGGCCGAGCACCGTCGGCGGTTCCGCGCCCGCGGTGGCCGCGAGCACCGCGGCGGCGGCCGCCTCGGCACCCGCACCGCACGCGGCGAGCACCAGCAGCTGCACCCCCGCGTCGGCGGCCTGCTCGGCGAGCCGCCAGCCGTAGCGCAGCGCCGCCTCGACCTCGTCGGCGGACAGGGCCGGGCGCTCCTCCATCGGTGCCGAGGCGGGCGCCTCGACGATCTGGAGGCCGGCCCGGTTCTCGGCGGCCAGCCGGGCCAGCGCACCCCGGCCGGCGCGGGCCTGCCGGGCGCGGCGGGACGACTCGCCGGGCGTGGCGCCGGCCGACGCGCCGCCCTCGTGGTCGCCCTGGATCAGCAGTACGCGCACCGCGTCCCACGGACGCGGCGTCGCGGTGCCCTGGGTGGCGGCGGCGAAGCCGACCACCTGCTCCAGCACGCCGAGACCGGCGCCGGGGATGTCGAGGGTGGCGAGCCGGTCGACGGCCTGCGGCCCGGTGTAGTCGTCGGGCATCGGCAGTTCCATGCCCGGCTGGATCACCAGACCGGTGGCGATCATCGGCAGCGCCATCGTGGGTGCGGCCCAGTCGCCCGTACCGGGCTCGTCGGACGCGGCCCGGGCGGGCACCGGGGCGGCGGCCGGCGTGAGCACCTCGGGCAGCGTCACGTCCCCGGCGCCGAGGTCGGCCGGCACGGCCTGGGCCGGTGCGGCCTGGTGCGCGGCGGTCTGGGGCGTCGCGGCTCGGCTCGGTGCGGCCTCGGGCGACGTGGCGGCCGGCGGCACGGCGTGCGCGGGGGCCGGAGTGGTCGGCTTGAGCCACGCGGTCTGACCGGCCACCACGAGCGCGACCGCGTCGCAGGCGTCGGCGACCGCGCGGTTGGTCGCGCCGAGCGCGTCGGTGAACGCCCGGCCCAGCGGCGTGGTGGGCACCAGGGACAGGCCCACCTCGGGGCTGACCAGCACCAGCCGGGCCGTGCTGGAGCGCACCGCCGCGGCCAGCTCGGCGATCGTCGCGGTGTCGTCGGCCGGCTGGTGGGCCGGGTCGAGCAGCACCGTCACCCAGCCGCCCAGGTCGTCCACGAGCAGCGTCTCGTTCGGGCCGGCGGCGGCGATGACCTCGACCAGCCGGCCCGGGTTCGCCGCGGTCTCCTCGGTGGTCCAGCTCCCCGGCCGCCGGGCCCGGTGCGCCGCGAGGCGGGTCGCCCACTCGGTGTCCTCCGGGTCGCCGGCCGGGGCGGTGGCCACGTACCGGACCGTGGGCGCGTCGGCGACCAGTGACTCGGCGAACTCGGACTTGCCGGAGCGGATACCGCCGAGCACCAGGAGGGTGTGCCACCCGTCAACGGACATGCCCGTACCTTAGTTCGCCCGCCCGCGTTCCGGGCAGCTCGCCCCTCCTCGTCCTCTCCCCGTCCCGTCGCCGCGCCGATCTTGCGGTTGCGGCCCTCCGGATGCCGGGAATGACCGCTCTGCCGGGGCGGCAACCGCAAGATCGCGGGTGCGGGCCGGCGGTGCGGGTGGGCATGATCCATGTGGTGACGGGCCGTCGTCGGCGGGGCCGACTAGGCTTGCGGAGGTTTGGCGTCCCACGGGACGACGGCGGCGAGGGGAGACGCGGCATGGCGTGGAGCTGGCGGTACGAGGGCACGAACGGCGACGCGGTCGACGGACCCGCCGAATCGTTCACGAGCCAGGCGGACGCCGAGTCGTGGATCGGCCAGACCTGGCGGGAGCTCGCGGCATCCGGCGTCACCACAGTCGTGCTGGTCGAGGACGACCGGGTGGACTACCGGATGAGCCTGCAACCCCCGGCCGAATGACCAGTTACGACCGCCCGGGCGAACCGCTGATCCTCGGCGTGCCCCGGGCGGCGTTCCGGCCGAGCCCGATCTTCCTGGCCCTGGTCGCGCTCTTCGTCGCCTCCGGGGCGATGACCTGGAACCGGTACGGCAACGTCGGCTTCGACGTGTTCCTCTTCGTCGTCTCCGGCTGGCTGGTCTCGCTGTGCCTGCACGAGTACGCACACGCCGTGGTCGCGTACCGGTCCGGTGACCGGGACATCGCGCACCGGGGCTACCTCACGCTCAACCCGCTGAAGTACACCAGCCCGCTGCTGTCGATCGTGCTGCCGGTGGTCGTGGTGCTGCTCGGCGGCATCGGCCTGCCCGGCGGCGCGGTCTGGGTGGACCGGCACGCCATCCCCGGCCGGCTGCGGCACACGCTCGTCAGCCTCGCCGGGCCGGCCACGAACGTGCTGTTCACGCTGGTGCTGGTGGCAGCCGTGGCGTGGGGGCCGGAGCTGGGCGGGCCGCTGGAGTTCTGGGCCGGCGTCGGGCTGCTCGCGTTCCTCCAGCTCACCGCCAGCGTGCTCAACCTGCTGCCGGTGCCGGGCCTGGACGGCGGCAACATGCTCCAGCCCTGGCTCAGCCCCGCCTACCGGCGGATGTACGACCTGTTCGCCCCGTACGGCTTCATCCTGCTGTTCGCGCTGCTGTGGAGCCCGCAGATCAACCGGGCGTTCTTCGGCGCGGTCTTCGCCGTCGGCGACGCGCTCGGCCTGCCGCGCGAGCTGTACCAGATCGGCTACGCCCTGATCCGCTTCTGGGAGTAGCCACCCGGTCGTTCCCGGGCCGGTGCGAGCCGGCCCGGGAACGAGGCGACGTCACGGGCGCTGAGCCGGGCTCTCGGTCTTCGCCGGGTCCCGCTCGGTGACCGGCTCGACGATCTCGTCGATCGCCTTGAGCAGGTCGGCGTCGAGCTTCACGCCCGCCGCCTTCACGTTGTCGTGCACCTGGTCCGGCCGGGACGCGCCGACGATCGCCGAGGAGACGTTCGGGTTCTGCAGCACCCAGGCGACGGCGAGCTGCGCCATGGTCAGCCCGGCCTGCTCGGCCAGCGGCTTGAGCCGCTGCACGCGGGTGAGCACGTCGTCGGTCATGAACCGCGCGATGAACCCGGCGCCGGACTTCTCGTCCGTGGCGCGGGAGCCGGCGGGCGGCGGCTGGCCCGGCAGGTACTTGCCGGACAGCACACCCTGGGCCATCGGCGACCAGACGATCTGGCCGATGCCCAGCTCCTCGCTGGTGGGGATCACCTCGGTCTCGATGACCCGCCACAGCATCGAGTACTGCGGCTGGTTCGAGATCAGCGGGATGCGCAGCTCGCGGGCGAGCGCGTGCGCCTCGCGCAGCTGGGACGCCTTCCACTCGGAGACGCCGATGTAGTGCGCCTTGCCGGAGCGCACGACGTCGGCGAAGGCCTCCATCGTCTCCTCCAGCGGCGTGCTGTAGTCGTAGCGGTGGGCCTGGTAGAGGTCCACGTGGTCGGTCTGGAGGCGGCGCAGCGAGCCGTCGATCGACTCCATGATGTGCTTGCGGGACAGACCCCGGTCGTTGCGGCCCGGACCGGTCGGCCAGTAGACCTTGGTGAAGATCTCCAGCCCTTCGCGACGCTCGCCCTTGAGCGCGCGGCCGAGCACCGACTCGGCGCGGGTGCCCGCGTACACGTCGGCGGTGTCGAACGTGGTGATGCCGCTGTCGAGGGCGGCGCGGACGCACGCGACCGCCGCGTCCTCCTCGACCTGCGAGCCGTGGGTGATCCAGTTGCCGTACGAGATCTCGCTGACCATCAGGCCGGAGCGGCCCAGGTGACGGAATTCCATGCTCCCGACCCTAGACCCGCCCGGTCCCCGACGCCGTCCGGCGCTCCCCGCCCGGCGGCGTGGACGGCGCGGCCGGTCGCGGGCGGTCCGGACGACGTGCCGGGCGCGGGTCAGAGCACCGGGCTGGCGTCGGCGAGCAGCCGGTCGATCTCCGCGACCACCGCCGCGCGGCCCGGGTGCACCGGGTCGATCAGCGGCTCGCCGCGCCGGTCCAGCGCGCCCCACCGGCCCGACTCGGTGGCGACCAGGAACGCCACCGGATGCACCACCACCGTCGGGTACGCCGGTGTCACCACCACCCGCCCGGCCCGGTCCACCACGCCCCGGCGGCCGGCCAGCTCCACCACCGCCAGGCCGTCGGCGGTGAACCCGTCGACCTCCCGCCCGTCGGCGAGCGGCGTGCCGAGACGGTGGTAGCGGGTCGGCACCACCACCTCGCCGGTGAGGTCCACCGCGCCCCAGCCGCCGTTCTGCCGTACCGCCGCCAGGCCGTTGCGGAACGGCCGGGCCTCCTCGTACCCGGGCGGGATCTTCACGATGTTCATCCGGTCGACGGCCATCCACCGGCCCTTGCCGTCCATCGACACCCAGGACAGCCCTTCCGAGAAGGCCACCACCGACCGGTAGCCGTTGTTCGCCTCGATCAGCGCCGCGCCCGACGTGTCGATGAGCGCCCAACGGGACGCCTCCGGCCGGCGCACCCAGGCCAGTCCCTCGTGGAACGGCTGCGCCTCGGCGTACCGGTGCGCGATGACCATCTCGCCGTCGGCGTCCGCGTACCCCCAGAGCTGCTGCTCCTCGTCGAACGTCGCCACCGGCGGACGCGGGGTGCCGAGCACCTCCTCGGGCCGGCGCGGCGGCGGACCGAACCCGTCCGCGGCGGCCCGCTCCGCGACCGCGTCCAGCGCGACCTCGACCCGCGCGTTGAGCTGAGCGTCCTCGCCGTGACGCAGGTCCAGCGCCCGCTCGAAGTGCAGGCACGCCTCGGTCAGCCGGCCCTGGTCGTAGCAGCACCGCCCGGCGTGCTCGTGCAGCAGCGCGCGCAGCCGGTCCGGCAGCTCCGGCGAGTTCGCCTCCGCGAAGAGCCGGTCCGCCTCCGCGTGGTCACCCCGCCACCGCAGCGCCTCCGCGAGACGCGCGCGGGCCAGCGCGGTCCGCCGGAACTCGCCAGTGGCCTCCGCGTACGTGACGGCCAGCCGCGCGTCCCCGAGCGCGTCGTCCAGGTCACCGAGGATCCGGGACGCCACCGCGCGCAGGCTGAGCAGCCGGGCCCGGCTGCGGTTGTCGAGTGTGGTGTCCAGCTTGGCGGTCAGCCCGTCCCGGATCACCCGCAACTGCGCCGGGTCCGGGGCCTGCTCGCGCAGCGTGCGCGGATCCAGCTCCCAGCCGACCGCGGCGAGCGCCTGCTCCGGGTCCACCGGAGGCGGCGGCGCGGCGTCCGCCGCAGGTTCCGCGTCGTCGTCGGTTCCGGCTTCCTCCGGGGTACGCGGTTCCTGCGTGTCGTCGGCGCCGGCCGCGTTCGGTACGCCGCCGTCGGTGTCGGCCTGCGCCTGTCCCTGGTGCGCGTGTCGGTTGTGGTCGGCGTGCCCTGGCGCGTCGTCGAGGGTGTCGTTGTGGCTGGTGCCGGCGTGTCCTGGTCCGTCGTCGGCGGTGTCGCCGTGGTCGGTGCCGGCGTGCTGATGTTCGGCCGGTTCGGTGCTGCTGCCCTCGGTGCCGGTCGGGGTGCCGACGTGCGCGTCGGGTGTGCTGCCGGGGACGGCGATCCCCTCCGCGGTGGGCGAAGGCTGCGCGGGCATGGTGTCGGCCTGCTCGGCGTCGGCCGTCGTCTCGGCTCGCGCGGCATCGGCCGTCGTGCCGGGCCGCGGGGGAGCGGGCGGTGTGGAACCGGTGCGGTCGGCATCGGCGTTGCCGTCGGTCGCCGTCGGTTCCTCGGCCGTGTCCGCGGCAGTGGTCGCCCGCGCCGTCTCGTCGGCGGTGGTCTGCGGTGCCGCGCCGTCCTGGCGGACATCGGCGGTGCCGGAGGAGGCGACATCGTTCGGAGTGCGCTGCGGACCGGGGCCGGGCAGGCCGGATGCCGCCGCCACCGCGATGTGCGGCTCGGGATCAGCGGCCGACCTGTCGGTTTCGGTTGTGGGGGTGCCGGCCTCTGCGGTCGGCCGCTCGGCCGCCGGGATGATCGGCGTGTCCACGGATGCGGGCGGTGAGCCGGTGGTCGTTGCGGCCTCGGCCGATGCGCCCGCGGCGGATGCGGTGACGATCGATGCCGATGCCGATGCGGCTGCGGGTGCCGATGCGGGCGGGGGTGCTGGTGCTGTTGCGGGTGCCGGTGCCGGTGCCGGTGCCGGTGCCGGTGCCGGTGCAGTTGCCGGTGCCGGGGTCGGCGGTGTGTCGGAGGTGCTTGCCGGTTCGCTGGAGCTGGTGGGCGCGGGTGTGTTCGAGTCGGCGGCGGGGGCGGTGCCGGTGTTCGACACGGCCGACGTACCGCTCGCGGTGCCGGTGTTCGACACGGCCGCGCCACTTGTGACGTCCACTCTCGACATGGCCGACGTGCTGCTTGTGATGCCGCCGTCGAGTAGCTGAGTGGAGTCGGCTTGCAGGTCGGCGTCGCCGGTCGACGGGGCGGCCGGGAGCGGCAGGGCGGCACCGCCCGGCGGGGTGGCGGGGGATGGCGCGGCTGCCGGGGATGGCGCGGTGTCGGCGAGGGGCGCGGCCGAGTCTCCGGTGGACGCTCGTGCCGGACCGGCGTTCGATCCCGGCGTCTCCGCCACCGCTTCCGGAGCCTGCACCACGGCTGACGGTTCGTCGTGGACGGTGCGCATGGTCGGCAGCGGTGCACCGAGGGGAGCCGCCGAGGCCCCGACCGACGGCGCCCCACTGCGGTCGCCATCCGCCCGCTCGATCGAGTCGTCGCCGGCCGGAGATCTTGGTACGAAACGGCCCCCAGAGGGGCCGAAATCGTCCAAGATCTCTGGCGGCTCCGGGGTTTCTGCGGGCTGGGACTGGGCTGGCCGGAACCATGCCTCGGCACCGGGGGAGGGCGGAGGTGTCCTCTCCGCCGAGCGGCGGTTCTCCGACGGCTCGTCGCTCCGGTTCGTGGTCGCGTCGGCTCCGGCACGGTCCGAGCCCTGGGCGGGCCGAGCGGCCGCGTCCGGTCCGGGGCGGTCCGTGCCCTGCGTGGGCCGGACGGTCGCGTCCGTTCCGGGGCGGTCCGTGCCCTGGGCGGCCCGGGCGACGGCGTCGGCTTCGGGACGGTCCGTTTCGGGATGGTCCGTTGCCTGGGTGGGCCGGGCGGCCGCGTCGGCTTCGGGACGTCCGGCGTCCGTGTCCGGCGTCGGCCGGCTGCTCGCCTGGGATGTCGCGCCTGCGTCGGCGTCGCGACGGTCGGCCTCCGCGCCTGGGACGGGTCGGGTGCCGGTGGCTGGCACGGGTACGGCGCCCGTGTCCGTGCCGGAGCGGCTGGGCGTACCGGCCTGCGGCTCGACGGCGGACCGCTGCATAGCCTGCGCTTCCGGACCGGCAGGCTGCTCCGCCGGTTCGATCGGCGCGGTCGGCACGGTCGGCTGGGCAGGGACGGGGCCGGGATAGGCCGGCGGCGCGGGACGGGCCGACGCGGCCTGGGTCGGATCGACCGGATCGACCGGAGGCGGGCCCTGACGTTCTTCCGTCCGTCCCCGCGACGGCGTGGTGCGGGTGGACTCCTCGCTTCGCTCCGCCCGTCCGGTGCCGATCGGAGCCCGGGCACCGCTGCTGGGCGAGCCGACGACCGGCGTGGCCGAATCGGAGACCGGTGCGCCGGCAAGTGGCGTGCCCGAGGCGGGCCCGCCGGAGACGGGCGGGCCGGAGACGGGCGGGCCGGAGACGGGCGGGCCGGAGACGGGCGGGCCGGAGACGGGCCTGCGGGAGTCCGGCATACCCGAGACGGGTGCGCTGGTCACCGGGCTCGCGGAAGCGGGCACGCCGGACGTGGAAACCGAAGGCGTGCCGCCCGCGGGTACGCGGGGCGGCTGACCGGAAGGCGCGTCGCGCAGGTCCGGTGCCGGCATCCGCCGCTGCTCGTCCGCATCAGCAGGTGGCACGGGCCGCAGCGGGGCGTTGCCGGTCGACGGCGCCCCGTCGCCGGGACGTACGGGCGTGCGCGGTGCCGACAGTGAATCCGGCCTCGACGGGGCGGGACGGGGACGGTCGTCGGGCCGTACCGGCCACTGCTGCGGCCGGGAATCGGGACGCGCGGCGGCATCGTCCGGCCGGCGACGGTCCTGCTCCGGCTGCGCTCGGCCGGCCTCGGGACGGGACGGGGCGGTGTCCGGGCGGGACGGGGCGGTGGGCGGCCGGGTGGGGTGGGGCTGCGTACGCGGACCGGTGCCGTCGGGCTGTCCGCCCGCATTCGCAGGCCGGGCGTCGCGCGGGTCCGGGCGAACGAAACCGTCCCGCGGGTCGTCGGCGGGCGGCATCGGGTGCCGGGACGGTACCGGCCGATCCGCGGGCGGGCGGTGCCGCTCGTCGGGCCGGTGCGCGTCGGGTTCCGGCCGGGGGCGCGGCTCGACGATGGGCCACTCGCCCTGGTGCGGGCGGGGCCGGTCGGCCGGTGGGCGCTGCCAACGCTGGTCGGTGCCCGGCCGTGCTGGGGCGGTGGCTTGCGGGTCGGCCGGACGGTGTCGCTGTGCGCCGTACCGGTCGGGCTCGCCCTGCTGCGCGGGTCGCCCGTTCCCGGGTGCCCGGCGCTGGGTGTCCGGGTACGCGGCGGCCTCGCGACCCGGCGCACGGTCGTCCCACCGGCCACCCGCCGGTTCGCGCCGGTCGGCCGGGGGACGTGGGCCGGGCTCGCGCCAGCCGTCAGGGCCGGGTTCACGCCGTCCGTCGTGGCCCGGCCCGCCCCAGCCGGGATCACGCCGGCTCGGCTCGCCCCAGCCCGGCTCACGCCGAGCCGGGTCGCTCCAGCCGGCCGCGTTCCGCTCCGGCGGCGGCACGGCATCGTCGCGCCGGTCGACGCCGGGACCGCGCCGGCCCCGGCCGGGGTCGCTCGGTGACGGCTCCGGGAAGGGGCCACGGCGTCCGTCGGGCAGGGGTTCGCGGCGCCCGCCGGGGGAGTGGTCCCGGCGAGCATCGGGTGGCGTGCCCCATCGCTCGCCGGAAGCCGCCGGGCGACCGTCGGCCGGGGTGCGCCTGCCGTCCGCCGGGCGGTCGGGCCGGTGCGGGGCGGGGTGCGGGGTCTCGTTCGGCTCCGGCATCCAGCCCGGCTGGGCAGCCCGGCGCGGTGCGCCCTCGGGGTGTACCCAGCGTTGGTCGAGCCGCTCCGGCGGCGGACCGGGGCGGCCGGCCGGTCGGCGCTCGCCGCCGTCCCGACCGGGCAGGAGATCCCGGCGGCCGTCCGCGCCGGGGCTGTCGGGATGCCCGCGCCGCTCGTCCGGCCCCGCGGGGCGCCGTCCGCCGGGACCGGCGGCACCCGTCGGGTACGCCCCGCGCGAGGCCGCCGGCCCGTCCAGGTACGCGCCGCGTGGCCCGGCCGACCCGGCGGAGTGCCCGCCGCGTGGCCCTGTCGGTCCGTCCGGATACGCGCCACGCGGCCCTGTCGGTCCGTCCGGATGACCGTCGCGTGGGCCCGCCGTTCCGTCCGGGTGCGCGCCGCGTGGCCCGGCCGGGCTGGTCGGGTGTACGCCGGGCGGGAACGCGGGGCTGATCGGGTACGCCTCGCGGGGGGCGGCCGGGCTGGTCGGGTATGCGCCGTGTGGCCCGGCGGGGCTGACCGGGTACGCGTCCGGCGCACCGGCAGGGCCGGCGCGGTGCGCGTCACGCGGGCCCGCCGGGCTGACCGGGTCCGCCCAGCGTGGACCGGCGGGACTGGTCGGATGCGCCTCGCGTGGACCGGCACCGACGGGGTAGGCGCCGTGCGGGCCGGCGGGGCTGACGGGCTCACCGCCACGCGGGCCGACGGGTTCACCGCGACGCGGGCCGACCGGACCGACCCGCTCACCGCGACGCGGGCCGACCGGGCCGACGCCCTCACCGTCACGTGGACCGACGCGGTCACCGGTACGCGGACCCGCCGGACCGACGGGGTAGGTGCCGTGCGGGCCGGCGGGGCTGACGGGTTCACCGCGGCGCGGGTCGGCCGGACCGACCGGATGACCGGCGGCCGGGCTGACCGGGTGGGCGTCGCGAGGGCCCGCCGGACTCACCGGGCGCCCGCCCTCGTGCGCCGGGGGCCGGGGACCGGCGGGGCTCACCGGGTACGTGTCCGCGTCGGGCGCGGGGCTGACCGGGCGTACCTCGGCCCGGCCGACCACGGCGCGAGGACGCGGCGTCAGGTTCTCGATGCCGATGTCACCGGGGTAGCGCTGCCCGGGGAACTGCGGCTGCCACTCGTGGGTGGGCTCGGCGGCCCAGGCCGGTTCGGCCGGCTCGCGCCAGCTGCCCCAGCCACTCATCGGCAACCCCTCCCGCCGCTCGCGCGGGACGGCCCCGGGGCCGGCTCGCGTCGCTCGCTCACGGCGGTGTCACCTCATTGGAAATTCTCGCGCTGGGGCGCCGGACATGCCGGTACAGTCGCCCGGTCCAGCACGTCGTGGCTGCGGAAGGAGGGTAACGGCGTGGGCTCGGTCACCGCCACTGTGGCACCACCCACCGGCGCACACGTTACCCCATGGTTTCGGACATTCGGCGCGATCGCGGCGGCCGGGTTCCGTCGGCACGCGACCTACCGTCAGGCCGCCGTGGCGGGGTTGTGCACCAACACCGTGTTCGGTTTCCTGCGCTGCTACATCTTCCTCGCGGCGACGGGTGCGGCGGGCACGGTGGCCGGCTACGACCGGGCGCAGCTCGCCACGTTCGTCTGGGCCGGCCAGGGTCTGCTGGCGGTGATCGCGATCTGGGGCTGGACCGATCTGGCCGACCGGATCCGTACCGGCGAGGTGGCCGCCGACCTGCTGCGGCCGGTGCATCCGGTGACCAGCTACCTCGCCACCGACCTGGGCCGGGCCGGGTTCGCGTCGCTGGTCCGGCTGGTGCCGCCGCTGGTGGTCGGCCCGTTCTTCTTCGCCGTGTACGTGCCCCGGCACTGGGCCACGGTGCCGCTGTTCCTGCTCTCCGCGGTGCTCGCGGTGGTGGTCTGCTTCGGCTGCCGCTACCTGGTCAACGCCACCGCGTACTGGTTGCAGGACGTCCGGGGCCCGATGATCCTGTGGACGCTCGGCTCCGGCGTGCTGGCCGGGCTCTACTTCCCGCTCGGCTTCCTGCCCGGCCCGCTGGAGGCGGTTCTGCGGTACGCCACCCCGTTCCCCAGCATCCTCCAGGTGCCGCTGGACGTGCTCGTCGAGCGGGAGCCGATGTCCGTCGGTCTCACCCTGGTCGGGGTGCAGGCCGGCTGGGCGGTGCTGCTGCTGGCACTGTGCCGGCTGGTGCAGCGTCGCGCCGAGCGTCGTCTGGTGGTCCAGGGTGGCTGATCTGGCTGAGCTGCGGGCGTACCGGGCGCTGCTCGGTGCGCAGGCGCGCTCGCAGGCGGCGTACCGCACCTCGTTCGTGGTGGACCTGGTCGGCAACGTGGGCGCCACCGTGTTCGACGTGGTCACCGTCCTGGTGATCTTCGGCGTGACGCGGGAGCTGGGCGGTTTCACGCTGCGCGAGACGCTCGTCGTGGTCGGCCTGTCGTCGTGCGGCTTCGCCACCGCCGACCTGCTGGTCGGCAACATCGAACGGCTTCCCCGGTACGTGCGCACCGGCCTCTTCGACGCCGTGCTGGTGCGCCCGCTGGGGGCGCTGCCGCAACTGCTGCTGATGGACCTGCCGTTGCGCAAGCTGTCCCGGGCCGTGTTCGGGCTGGCAGTGCTGCTGTTCGCGCTCGTCTCGGCCGGCATCGACTGGACGCCGGGCCGGGTCGCGCTGGCGGTGGTCGCCCCGCTGGCTGCCGTGGTCTTCTTCGGCTCGGTCTTCGTGCTGACCGCCACGGTGTCGTTCTACTGGGTCGACTCCGGCGAACTGGCCAACGCGGTCACCTACGGCGGGCGCGACTTCACCTCGTACCCGGTCACCGTGTACGGCGGGTGGTTCCGCGCGCTGTTCGCGTACGGGATGGGGTTCGCCTTCGTCAGCTACCACCCGGCGCTGGCGCTGCTGGGCCGCGCCGACCCGCTCGGCCTGCCGCAGTGGGCGGGCTGGGCCGCGCCGGGCGTCGCGGTGGTCGCGGCGGCGCTGGCCGCCCTGGCCTGGCGCGTCGGGGTCCGCCACTACCGGAGTACGGGGTCATGAGCGTCATCGAGATGGACGGGCTGCGCAAGGAGTTCACGGTACGGGTGAAGGCCGGGCCGCTGCGGCGCGAGAAGCGGACGGTGACCGCCGTCGACGGGGTCGACCTGCGGGTGGAGCGCGGCGAGATGCTCGGCTACATCGGCCCGAACGGCGCCGGGAAGTCGACCACGCTGAAGATGCTCACCGGCGTGCTGACGCCGTCGGCGGGGCGGGCCCGGGTGTGCGGGCTGCGGCCGGTGGCCGACCGGACCCGGCTGGCGCTGCGGATCGGGGTGGTGTTCGGGCAGCGCTCGCAGCTGTGGTGGGACCTGCCGCTGCGGGACTCGTTCGACCTGCTGCGGCACGTCTACCGGGTGCCGGCCGGCGCGCACGCGGCCCGGCTGGCCCGCTGCCGGGACCTGCTCGACCTGGACGCGTTCCTGGACACCCCGGTCCGGCAGCTATCGCTGGGTCAGCGGATGCGCGGCGAGCTGACCGCGGCGCTGCTGCACGGCCCGGAGGTGCTGTTCCTGGACGAGCCGACGATCGGCCTGGACGTGGTGAGCAAGCAGGCGGTGCGCGGCTTCCTGGCCGAGCTGGGCCGGGCCGGGGACACCACGCTCGTGCTCACCACGCACGACCTGGCCGACATCGAACGGCTGTGCCGGCGGCTCGTGGTGATCGACCACGGGCGGGTGGTGCACGACGGGTCGATCGCCGAGCTGCACCGCCGGTACGGCTCGCGCCGGATGGTGGTCGCCGAGCTGGACGCGGCGCTGCCCGAGCCGCCGGTGCTGCCCGGCGCGCCGGTGCAGCGGGTGGAGGCGGACGGGCGGCGGCTGGTCTTCGCGCTGGAACGGGCGAGCGTCGCCGAGGTGGTGGCCGGGCTGGCCGGCCTGACCACGTTGCGGGACATCTCGATCGTGGAGCCGGACATCGAGGAGGTGGTGACCCGGCTCTACCGCGCCCCGGCCGGGCCGTCCGCCGTCACGGGTGCTCCATGACGAGTACGGCGAAGGTGCCGGGGGCCAGTGCCTCGTACCGGTGCGGGGTGTCGCCCGGGAAGGTGGCGTAGTCGCCGGGTTCCAGCTCGACCAGGTCGGTCTCGGGGCCGACGCGCATCCGCCCGGCGGCTACCACGACGTGCTCGACGCTGCGCGGGGTGTGCGCCTCGGCGAGCCGGACCGCGCCGGGTTCCAGCTCCATCACGTAGACGTCGCGGCGGGCGTGCGGCGCGCCGGCGGCGAGCAGGGTGGCCGAGAAGTCGGCGTGTTCGGACCGGATCCGGGGCCCCTGCCCGGCCCGTACCACCCGGACGGCGGCGGTGGGTGGTTCGACCAGGCGGCTGAACGGTACGTCCAGCGCCACGCCGAGTGCCCAGAGCGTCTCCACGCTGGGGTTGCCGGACCCGGACTCCAGCTGGGACAGGGTGGACTTGGCGATCCCGGCGCGGCGGGCCAGCTCGGTGAGCGACAGGCCCGCCCGCTCGCGTTCGCGGCGCAGCGCGGCGGCGATGGTGGCGAGTGGGGGAGCGGGGTCGATCGCCATCTGTTCGCTCCATCGGTCGGTTTGTTCGGTTTGACGAACCAGCGTGCTCCCGTTCAGGATAATGGACATGCGTACGGCATACCGAACGGGCGACGCCCGGGTGCTCCGCGACGTGGCCGCCATCGGCGCGGCGATGCTCGCCGTGGGCGCGTCGTTCGGCGCCGTGGCGGTGGCCGCCGGTCTGCCCGTGTGGGCCACACTCGCCATGTCCGCGTTCGTCTACGCCGGTGGCGCCCAGTTCATGGCCGTCGGGCTCGTCGTGGCCGGCAACCCGCTGGCGGCGGTGCTCGCCGGCCTGTTGCTCAACGCCCGGCACCTCCCGTTCGGCCTGGCCCTCGGCGGTGCGCTCGGCACCCGGCGCGCGCAGCGGCTGCTCGGCAGCCACCTGATGACCGACGAGGCGACCGCGTTCGCGCTGGCCCGCCCGGCCGGGCCGCAACGGCGCCGGGCGTTCTGGCTCGCCGGGGTGCTGCTGTTCCTGGCCTGGAACGCCGGCACCGCGCTCGGCGTGCTCGCCGGCGGCGCGGCCGGTGACCCGGCCGCCCTGGGACTCGACGCCGCGTTCCCCGCCGGGCTGGCCGCCCTGCTGCTGCCCAGCCTGCGCGACCGGGAGACCCGCCGGGTGGCGCTTCTCGGCGCCGGCCTGGCAGTGCTGGCGACCCCGCTGCTGCCGGCCGGGCTGCCGGTGCTGCTCGCGCTCGCCGCGCTGGCCCTGCCCCTGCTGGCCCGCCGCCGTCCACCCGCCGCGCCGCCCGGCCCGGGCGTCGCGTCCGCCGGCGGGTCCGGCGTGCCGTCCGGCCCGGACGCCGCACCGGGCGGCGGTCCGGTCGCCGTGCCGGACGCGCCCGCTGATGGTCGGAGTGTGCGGGCCGGGGAGGTCTCGTGCTGATCGCCGTGATCCTCGCGCTGGCCGCCGGCACCTACGGCTTCCGCGTCGCCGGGGTGCTGCTGCGGGACCGGCTCGACCTGCCCGAGTGGGCCCGTCACCTGCTGCCGGTCGGCGCCGCGACGTTGCTGGCCGCGCTCGCCGCCACCGCGGCGCTCACCGAGGCCGGCGGTTTCGCCGGATACGCCCGGCCCGCCGGTGTGCTCGTCGGCCTGCTGCTGGCCTGGCGCCGGGCGCCGTTCGTGCTGGTCGTGGTCGCGGCCGCGGCCACCACCGCGGTGCTGCGCCTGCTCGGCGTGGCCTGAGCGCGGCGTCGGCGCGGCCCGCAGGGGGCGTCGCGCGGCGGCCCGGGCCGCGCCCGGCAAGACATCGGCCCCTCACCGCCGAAGCGGGGAGGGGCCGATCGGTCCGGGTCGCCCCGGTCAGACCTTGTCGCCGATGTTCACCCGGGGCGCGGGCGCGCGCATCCGGCGGAACGTGATCGACCGCATGATCGCGTAGAAGTAGAGCGAGCCGAGCTTCTCGGTGCTCTTCGGGAAGCGCTCGCGGACCAGCCGCTTGATCTTCCGGGAGATCAGCACCGAGTCGATCAGCACGCCGAGCGCCAGCGCGCCCCACAGCACGTTCGACAGCAGCCGCACGATCGGCGGCATGGCCTGGTTGGAGCCGAACAGCACGATCAGCGCGCCGCCGAAGAACCAGGTGCCGATCGTCCGCCGGGAGTCGACCACGTTGCGGGCCAGCAGCCGCGCCGGGCCCCGGTCACGCGGGCCGCCCTCGCGGCGGAACTCGGCGGCGGCCTCGGCGCGGGCGGCGCGGCGCTGCGCGCGGGCCTCCTCCTTGGTCAGCGGCTTGGCCGGCGCGGTCGGCCGGCGGCCGGCGACCGGGCGCTTCGGCGTGAGCTGCCCGAGTTCCTTCTTGCTGGGCGTGTAGCCCCGAGGGCGGGCGGCGGCGGGCTCCTCGTCGGTCGTCACAGTGGTGACGGACTCCTCGACGAGGTCGGCGGACTTGCGGCGAAACAGCGACGGCACGCGGCAAGGGTAGCCAACCGGCCGCGCCCGGTGCACATCACGGGTGCACCGGGCGCGACCGGACGAGTGAAGCGGGACGGTCAGGGACGCTCGACGTGCGCGCCGAGGTCGGCCAGCTTGGCCTCGAAGTCCTCGTAGCCACGGTTGATCAGGTCCACGCCGTACACCCGGGAGGTGCCCTCGGCGGCGAGCGCCGCGATCAGGTGGCTGAACCCGGCCCGCAGGTCCGGGATGACCAGGTCGGCCGCGTGCAGCTTGCTCGGCCCGGCGATCACCGCGGAGTGCTTGAAGTTGCGCCGGCCGAAGCGGCACGGGGTGCCGCCGAGGCAGTCCCGGTAGACCTGGATGTTGGCGCCCATCGTGTTCAGCGCCTCGGTGTAGCCGAGCCGCTGCTCGTAGACCGTCTCGTGGACGATCGACAGGCCCCGGGCCTGGGTGAGCGCGACCACCAGCGGCTGCTGCCAGTCGGTCATGAAACCGGGGTGCACGTCGGTCTCCAGCGCCACCGCGTTCAGCTCGCCGCCCGGGTGCCAGAACCGGATGCCGCCCTCCTGGCCGGGGCTGCCGCCGCGCGGCGGGCGCAGGTCGGTGACCTCGTACTCGCCGCCGACCGACCGGAAGATGTTCAGGAAGGTCATCATGTCGGCCTGCTGGGCGCCCAGCACCTCGACGTGACCGCGGGTGGCCAGCGCCGCCGCCGCCCAGCTGGCCGCCTCGATCCGGTCCGGGATCGGCCGGTGGGTGTAGCCGTGCAGCTTCTTGACGCCCTGGATCTCGATCACCCGGTCGGTGTGCACCTTGATGATCGCGCCCATCTTCTGCAGCACGCAGATGAGGTCGATGATCTCCGGCTCGACCGCCGCGTTGCGCAGCTCGGTGACGCCCTCGGCCATCACCGCGGTGAGCAGCACCTGCTCGGTGGCGCCCACGCTCGGGTACGGCAGCGCGAACTTCGTGCCGTGCAGCCCGTTGGGCGCGGACAGGTGCAGCCCCTCCGGGGTCTTCTCGACGGTTGCGCCGAACTCGCGCAGCGCCTGGAGGTGGAAGTCGATCGGGCGCGGGCCGATGTGGCAGCCGCCCAGGTCGGGGATGAAGGCGTGGCCGAGCCGGTGCAGCAGCGGGCCGCAGAACAGGATCGGGATCCGGCTGGACCCGGCGTGCACGTTGATCTGGTCGGTGCTGGCGCTCTCGACGTTGGTGGGGTCGAAGACGAGCTCGCCTTCCTCGTCGCCGTCGCTGACCTTGACGCCGTGCAGGCCGAGCAGACCGCGGACCACCTCGACGTCACGGATACGCGGCACGTCGAACAGCCGGCTGGGTGTGTCGCCCAGCAGGGCGGCCACCATCGCCTTGGACACCAGGTTCTTCGCGCCGCGCACGCGGATCCGCCCTTCAAGCGGAGTGCCTCCGTGTACGACCAGGACGTCGTCGGTCAACGCAACCTCCAGCGCGTTGGGTGCTGCCGTGTCTAGTGATGGGTGCACGAAGTTCATCGCTACCCGGAACGCGGTCATGGGAAAACGGGCCGCGTGTGTCGTCGCCCCGGCAGCATAGCCCTCCGTGACGGGAATGGAATCGGTCACATCGCCAGCGAGGGCACGAACCGGGGTGTCCGGTGCGTTTCCGTGCCAGTGGGGTCACCGACGGTGATCAGGCTCCCGGGAGGGCGAGCATCTGGTCCAGCGCGGACCGGGCGTGTCGGGCGGTGTCCGGGTCGACGGTGATCTGGTTGACCACACGCCCGGCGACCAGCTCCTCCAGCGCCCAGACCAGGTGCGGCAGGTCGATCCGGTTCATCGTCGAGCAGTAGCAGACCGCCCGGTCGAGGAACATGATCTGCTTGTCCGGGTGGGCCAGCGCGAGCCGGCGTACCAGGTTCAGCTCGGTGCCCACCGCCCACGCCGAGCCGGCCGGGGCCGCCTCGATCGCCTTGATGATGAACTCGGTCGAGCCGACCAGGTCGGCGGCGTTCACCACCTCGTGGCGGCACTCCGGGTGCACCAGCACGTTCACGCCCGGCACCCGCTCGCGTACGTCGTTGACGCTGTCGAGCGTGAAGCGGCCGTGCACCGAGCAGTGCCCCCGCCACAGGATCATCTTCGCGTCGCGCAGCTGCGCCGGGGTCAGCCCGCCGTTCGGCTTGTGCGGGTCGTAGAGCACGCAGTCGTCGAGCGAGAAGCCCATCTCCAGCACCGCGGTGTTGCGGCCGAGGTGCTGGTCGGGCAGGAACAGCACCTTGCGGCCCTGCTCGAAGGCCCAGTCCAGGGCCCGCTTGGCGTTCGACGAGGTGCAGACCACACCGCCGTTGCGGCCGACGAAGCCCTTGATGTCGGCCGAGGAGTTCATGTACGTCACCGGCACGGTCTCGGCCGCGATGCCCAGGTCGGTGAGCGTGTCCCACGCGGCCTCGACCTGCGACAGCACCGCCATGTCGGCCATCGAGCAGCCGGCGGCGAGGTCGGGCAGGATCACCTTCTGCGCGTCCGAGGTGAGGATGTCCGCGCTCTCGGCCATGAAGTGCACGCCGCAGAAGACGATGTACTCCGCGTCCGGGCGGGCCGCCGCCTCCCGGGCCAGCTTGAACGAGTCGCCCGTCACGTCGGCGAACTGGATCACCTCGTCGCGCTGGTAGTGGTGGCCCAGGACGAACACCTTCGTGCCGAGCGCGGCCTTCGCGGCGGCGGCGCGGGCCACCAGGTCGGGGTCGCTCGGCGCGGGGAGATCACCCGGACACTCCACGCCACGCTCGGTGGCGGGGTCGCTGCCACGGCCGAGGAGCAGCAGCGCCGTGGCGGTGTTGGACGGCTCAACCCAGGTCGAAGTCACGCCCCCATGGTCCCACAGCGCGACCACGGCGCAGCCGTCCCCGATGTGGCCTGCCACACTGCTGCGCATGCGCGTGCTGCTCTGTCCGGACAAGTTCGCCGGCACGCTGCCGGCCCCCGAGGTGGCCGCTGCGGTGGCCGACGGCTGGCGTGACGTCGCCCCCGGCGACGAGCTGCTGGTCCGGCCCCTCGCCGACGGCGGGCCGGGGTTCGTCGACGTGCTCGCCGGGGCGCTGGGCGGACGCCGGGTGCCGGTGCCCACGGTCGATCCGCTCGGTCGCCCGGCCGCCGGTGAGATCCTGCTCACCGACGACGGCACCGCGTACCTGGAGAGCGCGCAGGCGTGCGGGCTGCACCTGCTCACCGCCGCCGAACGCGATCCGAAGGCGACCACCTCGTACGGGCTGGGGCTGCTCGTGGCCGCCGCGGTCGAGGCGGGCGCGCGCACGGTGGTGGTGGGGCTGGGCGGCTCGGCCACCAACGACGGCGGCGCCGGGATGCTCGTCCCGCTGGGCGTCACGCCGCTGGACGGCGCCGGCCGGGCCCTGCCGTACGGCGGCGCGGCGCTCGCCGGGGTGGCCGCGCTCGACGGGGAGCCCCGGCTGCGCGGCGCGACGCTCGTCGCCGCCACCGACGTGGACAACCCGCTGCTCGGGCTGCACGGCGCGAGCAGCGTCTTCGGCCCGCAGAAGGGCGCCGACCGGGCCGACGTGCTGTTGCTGGACGCCGCGCTGACCCGCTGGGCGGAGGTGCTGACGGAGCTGCTGCCCGGCTGCCCGTCCGGGCTGGGCGCGCTGCCCGGCGGCGGCGCCGCCGGCGGCCTCGGCGCGGCGGTGCTGGCGCTCGGCGGCCGGTGCGAGTCCGGCATCGGGCTGGTCACCCGCGCGGTGGGGCTGGACGCCGCGCTCGACGCGGCCGACCTGGTGATCACCGGTGAGGGCTCGTTCGACCACCAGTCGCTGCGCGGCAAGGTGGTCGCCGGCGTGGCCGGCGCGGCCCGGGACCGGGGCGTGCCCTGCGTGGTGCTGGCGGGACGGGTGAGCACCGGGCGGCGGGAGGCGGCAGCGGCCGGTGTCACCGAGGCGCACAGCCTGGTCGAGCACTTCGGCGGCGAGGAGCACGGGGGAGTGGACGCGGCGATGACCCGTCCGGCCGAGGGGCTGCGCGCGCTCGGCGCCCGCCTGGCGCGGCAGTGGAGCCGCTGACCGGTTCCGCTGGTCACGCCGCCGGGTGGTGACGCCGGAGGCGGCGTACGATCGAAAGACGGACCACACCGGGAATCACTGGCGGACGTGCGGCGTTGGCCAGGACGTCCGGACCTCATACCGCGCAGGGAGACTTCCACGTGACCACGCCAGCGCAGACCGAGTCGACCGAGGCCAAGGCCCCCAGCACCGTCGTCCTCACCGACGTCGCGGCGCAGAAGGTCAAGGCCCTGATCGAGCAGGAGGGCCGCGACGACCTGCGGCTCCGGGTCGCCGTGCAGCCGGGTGGCTGCTCCGGCCTGCGGTACCAGCTGTTCTTCGACGAGCGCTCGCTCGACGGTGACGTCGTCACCGACTACGACGGTGTCGAGGTCGTCGTCGACCGGATGAGCGCCCCCTACCTGGCCGGCGCCACCATCGACTTCGCCGACCGGATCGACGCCCAGGGCTTCACCATCGACAACCCCAACGCGGGCAGCTCCTGCGCCTGCGGCGACTCCTTCAGCTGAGTCGACGGACCGACCGGAAGCGGGGGGGGGCCCCCGGGGGGGGGGCCCCCCCCCGCCGGCCGGGCGGACTCCGTCGAGCGGGC
>NZ_JAMHIU010000030.1:0-54510 GCF_023896895.1 Micromonospora sp. CPM1 | reverse complement strand
GATCATGAAGTTAGCGGCGTTCGGCGTCCGATTTGTCGCCGCCAACTTCATGATCGACGGAGCTGTCCAGGGCGGGCTGACGCGGGGCGCGCTCGGCGCGCCCAGCCGGCGGGGGTGGGGGCCGCTGAGCCTGGGCGATCATGAAGTTGGCGGTGTTTGGTGTCCGGTTTGTCGCCGCTAACCTCATGATCGACGAGGCCGGGCCGGGCTGGGCTGGGGTGGGTGCGTCCGTCGCGCGAGGGCTGGGGAGATCTTGGTACGGGGTGGCCCCTCTGGGGGCGCGATTCTTCCAAGATCTCTTCCGCGGGGCGGCTCGGAGCCGCTTGGGGCGTGGGAATTGCGAGGGCTGATGCCTTCTGCAAGATCGCGGTCTGTGTCATTCTCCCTACGGCGAGCCACGGGGCGGGCCGCTCGCCGCCGGTGGCCGAGGGAGGGTCGGTGGCTGAGGACGACGTCGCACGGAGCGGGATCCGAGTCGGGGGCTGGCTGCCCACGCCGGACGAACCGGCCGACGCCCCGGAGCGGCCCGCAGGTCCACGTCGCCTGCCCGGTGACACCGATCCCACCGTGCCCCGCACGGTGACCCGCCGGAACGCGGACCGTCAACCGGCCGATCTGGACGATCTGGTGCCTGCGGGGAACCTGGAACCGCCCGGTACCGCTGTCTGGCCGCCTCCGCGCAATTCCGGCCCGGCGAACCACGATCTCCCCGCCGCAGGCGCACTCGCGGCTGGTCCCGTAGCGCACGACCCCCTGGGGGCGGCTACCGTCGCACCCGATCCCCTCGGGCCCGGCGCATTCCCGGCTGATCCCGTCGCACCCGGCTCGCTCGCGCCGGCGCCGCCCGCCCCGGGCTCGCTCGCGCCGGGGGCGCTCGACCCAGGCCCGCTCGCCTCCGGGACGTCCGCGCCGGTGCCCGAGCCGCGTCCGAGTCTGCCCGACGGCCGGGTTCCGCTGGTCGGGCCGGCCCCGATCGGCCTGCACCTGTCCGGTCCGTCGCCGGCCCGGCCGGTCACCGCCCACAAGCCGGGCGATCCGGTCGACCTCGGGCCGCTGCAAGAGACGGGTGCGGAGGCGAGACCGGGTCGTCACTCCGCCCGGGAGAGTCTCCGGGCACGTCTGACCGGCCTGACCGGCCTGACCGGTGGGCTCGGCGTCCGGCTGCGCTCCGCAACCCGGGCGGCGAAGACCCGGCTGAGCCGGATCCTCGCCCCGATCGCCGGCCCGCTGCGACCCCCGCCCGATGCCCCGGCCACCCGGGTCGCCACCGCACGGGCCCGCCGTCGGCGCCGGCGCGCCGTGCTGACGGCAATCACGCTGACCGGGCTGGTGGCGGCGCTGGCATACGCGGTCCGGTCACCCACGCAACCCCCGCTGACCGGGGGAACCGCGCCGGTGGCAGCACCAAGCGAACAGGCACCCGGCGGGCAAGCCCCAAACAACCAAGCCCCGAACGAGCAATCGCCAAACAACCAAGCCCCGAACAACCAAGGCCCGAACGAGCAAGCCCCGAGCGGGCAGCCATCGAGCGACCAAGCACCGAGCGATCAGTCGCCGGCCACCGGCGACCCGGTCGCACCCGGCGTACCGCTGCTCGACGTGGACCTGGCACCGTTGCCGGGGGCGCTGTCGCTCACCGCGCTCGGTACGCGGGACTGGCGGCACTGGGGCGGCGCCGGCGCGGACAGCTTCCACCGCAAGGCGAGCGGTACCGGCGAGATCCAGGACCCGGGCGGCGAGCGGCTGGAGCACAACGCGGGCGCCTGTGATCTCCGGTGGACCGACGGCACACCGACGGCGCGTCAGGACGGCACCCGGGCGGGTGTCTTCCAGCGCGGCGCCGGGAAGAGCTTCACGCTCGGGGTTGCCGGGAGCGGGGATCTGCGGACGGTCCGGTTGTTCGTCGGCACGTTCTCGGCCGGTGCGCGGCTCGACCTGTCGCTGTCAAGCGGTGGCGATCCCGCCGTCCGCGAGGTCGCCCTCGCCGCGGGCGACCGCTTCTACCAGTACGTCATCCGCTTCCGGGCGGCCCCGGGGGAGCGGTTGCTGATCAGGTGGCACGCCCTGACGGTGACCGGCGGGCAGAACGACGGGGTGGCGTTGCAGGCGATCACGGTAAGCTGAGCGACCGGTCCGGCGAGCGGTCGTCAGGTAACGAACTGGAAACGCCCGTCACTCGACATATGGCGCAAAGGGCCGTGCGGTGACACCGTGAAGCCCGTCGCACACCTGTCGTATCCAGCGGTGTCGTGACCGAAGTGGAGGGTGTGGTGGGCCAGGAGGACCGTCCGCGTACCGGCCCCGGCTCGCACCGGCACGGCCTTCCGCGTACCCGGTCCGCGTTGCGCCGACTGCGCCGCCGGCGGCGGCTGGTGCTGGAAGGGCTGGCCGCGTTCCTCTGCCTGGCGATGCTGGCGGTCTACCTCGGCGTCGAACGGCACGACACGCCTGGCGAGGAGCACGCCGGAGTGCCGGTGGCGCCGCCCGGCCGGGTCGGGCTGCCGAACGAGGCCGACGACACAGTGGTCAATCCGGGGCTGCGTCCCCGGCAGAGGCCACCGTCGCCGAGTCCGACGCCGTCCACGCCGTCGCCGTCACCGACGCCCGCGCCGCCGCCGACCGTCGCCGTGACCCGCGCCGAGGTGCCCGCCACCGTGGACCTCACCGCCGCCGGCCCCACCGACTGGGTCCACTGGGGCCTGACCGGCGCGGACCGGACGGTCCGCAAGCGGGGTGGCTCCGGCGAGATCCGCGACGAGGGCGGCCGGGGGCGGCGGGAGAGCTTCAAGAACAACCCCGAGGCGTACGCCTGGCGTGACGGCAACCCGGTCGCGTCGGCGAGCGGAACCATGACCGGCGTCTACACCTGTCACCGGGGCAGCGGGTTCAACCTGTCGGTGGCCGCCGACGGGCAGCAGCGCACGGTGCGTCTGTACGCCGGGCTCTGGATGGCCCGTGGCCGCCTCGACGTGCGTGTCTCCGGCGGCGGCCCGGTGACCACGCTCCGGATGGAGGACCCGCACACCGCGCTCACCACCGAGTTCACGGTCAGGTTCCGCGCCCCGCGCGGCGCGAAGCTGCTGCTGAACTGGACGGTGGAGGAGTCGCTGGGCGACTGCGGCAACGTGAGCCTCCAGGCGGTGGCGTTGCGCTGAGCGGGGACAGTTTGTCCGTCGCGTGCCGGGCGGGGCGTCGTACGTTTCGGATGTCCCGTCCGACCATCCTCTGTGGAGGCCCGACCGATGACCGGCCCTGCCCCCGTCGCCCCCGCCCGTCCGCGCACCGACTGTGACGTGCTGCGCGAGATCCCGATGCCGCCGTACGTCACGGTCGAGGACGTCCAGTTCGCGGTGCGGGCGGTGGTGGTGCACGCGCCGCGGGCCTGGTCGGGCGGGACGATCTGCCGCAACGACGCCAGCCCGCACCCGTGCCGGCTGCACGTGTGGGGCCGCCGGGTGCTCACGCTGCGCGGACTGCCGTCGGCCGAGATCGACGCGCTGGTCGAGCGCGGTGACCCCGCGGCCGACCCGCGTCCGTACCGCCCCGGCGCCTGAGCACCGGGGCGGCCGGGCCGGTCAGCAGAGCGCGGGCTTCACCCAGGAGCACTCCCGCCCCTCCGGTACGCGCGGCGACTCGGGCGCGGCGGGCACGGTCCGCCGGGCGGTCGCCGTCTCCTTCTCGGTGTACGAGGCGAGCGCGATCGCGATCTGGTCCTCCAGCCCCTTCACCGACGAGGTGAGGTAGTTGTTCAGCACGATCGAGAAGGCGAGCAGCCGCCCGTTGGCGTCGGTGACGTAGCCGGAGAGCGCCGACGCGCCGGTCAGGCTGCCGGTCTTGGCGTGCACGTTGTTCGCGGCGGCGGTGCCGCCCATCCGGCTGCGCAGCGTCCCGCCCACGAACCGGTCCGGGTTGCCGGCCACCGGCAGCGCGGCGTACCAGGTGTCGAACCACGGTTCGGCGCGGACCGCCGAGAGCAGCGTGACGAACTGGGCCGGCGGGACGAGGTTGCGCCGGGACAGCCCGGACCCGTCGCGCTGGCGCAGCGTGCCGGTGTCCACGCCGGCGTCGCCCACGTACCCGCTGATCGCGGACAGCCCGGCGGCCCAGGTGCCGGATCCGGAGAGCTGCCGGCCCAGTTCCTTGGTGAGCACCTCGGCGTGCCCGTTGTTGGAGAGCTTGAGGAACGGCACCATCAGGTCGGCCAGCGGCATCGAGTCGTGCCGGGCGAGCGGCTTGGCGGTATCAGGGGTGGCGGTGCCGAGCACGGTCCGGCCGAGCACCCGTACGCCGTGGCGGCGCAGCGCGGAGCGGAACACGTCGGCGGCGTACCCGGTCGGCTCCCACACGGTCACCCAGTCGCTCTCGGCGGCCTGGCCGACCGCGATCTGGCCGGTGACGACCACCGTGTTGCCGCCGTGCTCACGTTCGAAGGAGATGGTGGTCTCGCCGTCGGCGACCGTCTCGGCCCGGTTGTCGATCCGCAGCCAACCGTTGTCCGGGGTCATGGTGATCTTCGGCCGGGTGCCGGCCCGGGTGCCCGGGGCGGCGTGCACGATCACGGTGCCGGCGTCGTAGTCGGTGTCCGGGGCGACCGTCAGCGCCGACACCTGGGCGGCGTAGTAGTAGGGCTCGTCGTCCCAGGTCCAGTCCGGACCGAGCCGGCCCTTGTCGTACCGGGTGTCGTCGGCGACCAGGTCGCCCGCGACCACGCGTACGCCCGCCGCGGCGACCTGCTCGGCGAGCCGGTCGTAGTCGGCGGCGAGGATGGTGGGGTCGCCGCCGCCGCGCAGGTAGAGGTCGCTGGAGAGGATCCCGGCGCGGCGCGGCCCGTCGGCGCTCACCTCGGTGGTGAAGCGGTGACCCGGTCCGAGCAGTTCCATCGCCGCCGCCGAGGTGAACAGCTTGGTGTTGGAGGCGGGGATGAGCCGCCGGGTGCCGTTGCGGTCGTAGAGCGTGCGGCCGGTGGCGGTGTCGACGACGACCACGCCCGCCTGCGCCCCGTCGAGACGGCTGTCGGCGAGGACCGCGTCGATTGTGGCGTTCAGCCGGGTCTGCGCCGGGGTGGGCGCTTCGGCCGTGGCGGTGGTGGTGCCGGCGGCGGCCGCGGTGGCGACCAGCGCCAGCACCGCGAGTGCCCGGGGAAATAGGCGACGATGCATGGGAAGATGCTGCCACGGAGATTTCCTGCGGAAAAGACTCCGGAGTGAAAGGTTATTTGCGGCCACCGGCGGGGGTGCCGCAAACCCGCGGTGTTCCCGCTTCGGGCCGGGGAAAACTCCTGCTCACCGAGGAGCGGCCGATCATCGGGTTCCGTTTGACGGATGACCGGGCAGCGGGCACGGTGGGGGTGAGGGCCGTGCAACAGCCCTGCTTCCAGTGCGGCGAGATGGTGTCTCGCCCGCTTCCGGGTCGCGAGCCGACCGCGTGGGCCGTGTCGCCCGCGAAACCCGACACCCAGCCATGAGGAGTTCAGCCATGCTGACCATGACCGACAACGCCGTCCTGGTGATCCGTGACCTCGCCGCCCAGCAGGACGTCGCCGACGCGGGTGGGCTGCGCATCGCCGCCGACACCGACGCCGGTTCGCTCTCGATCGAGCTGGTGCCGCAGCCGGTGCAGGGCGACCAGGTGGTGGACACCGAGGGTGCGCGCATCTTCCTCGACTCGGACGCGGCCGAGCTGCTCAACGACACGTCGGTGGACGCGATGGTCGACGAGGAGGGCGTGGTCCAGTTCGGCTTCACCGAGAAGGAGTGAGTTCAGCCGGCGCGCTGGTCCGGTTCCGGCCGGACCAGCGCGGCCAGCACGTGCGCCAGGTGGTGCGACGTGCTCCACGCGATCCAGTTGGCCGGTGAGCCCGCGCCGGCGCCCCGCCGGGCCCGCCGGACGATCTCGTGGTCGCCCCAGGAGAAGCCGGCCCCGGCCGGCGACCAGTGCGGCGCGGCGGTGAGCGTGCGGCACAGGTCGGCGAACCGCTCGTCGCCCCGCCCGCCCCGCCGCGACCAGCGGTAGACCCACCACGCGTCGTCGGCGGCCCAGCGCAGCGTCGGTGTCCGGTCGCCGGGCTCGTCCGCGTCCCGCACCGCGCAGCCCACGCCGTAGTCGCCGTACCCGAGGCGCAGGTCGGCCAGACGCCGCCAGAGCGACCAGTCGTAGCGGTCCACGCGGACCGGTTCGTCCACCGGCAGCCGGGACAGGGCCGGCGGCATCCCACCGGCCGCCGTCGTCACCGATCGCCAGGCGTGCCGCCGGGCCCACTGCGCCGCACGCCGGATCCGTGGCTCGGCCAGCCGGACGTCGGCCCGGCAGCACACGTCCCCGGCATCGAGCAGCAGGTCGCACTGCTCGGGCAGCAGACCCGTCACCCGCCACACCCGTTCCGCCGCCGCCGTGGCGGCGTCCGGCCCGGCCCGGTCCGGGCCGAGGCGCAGCCGGACGACCGCGTGGTGCGCCCAGGCCCGGGCCGCCGCGCCGTGCGCGGCCAGCCGCCGGTCGCTGTCCGCGAGACCGATCACCGGCACCAGCGGTACGCCCCAGCGGACCGGGTCGTGTTCGGTGGCGTCCGGCAGGGCCGACACGTCGACGGCGGGCAGCAGCCCGGCCGGAAGGCGTCTCAGGGCGTCCACGATGGACGGTGTGTCGGCCGGGACGTCGAGGACCGGTGCGAGCAGCGCGGTCGAGGTGTCGTCGAGCCGGGTCAGCGCCTCCAGCTCTCCGCGCCGTGCGGCCAGCACCGGGCGGTAGACCGGCGGTCGACCTCGGAGCGGCTGCACCATACTTCAATGTAGCCAGATGATTGCGCTGCGTCATGACTTCCGGGCGGCTCCGGTGTGACGAGCGGCCGCCCCAACCCGCGGTCAATCGATGATCAGGTAGACGTTTCCGCAGCTCAGAGCCGTCCAATGTCCTTGATCGGACAGTTCTTCGGGTGGTTGCCGGGCGGTGCGCCGACATAGCGTCGGAATCATCGAGGGTGATCGCCGACGATCGCCCGGAAGCGTACGAACGCCTCCGGCCGGCGTAACCGGCGGGAGAGAGGATCACCATGCCCAGCCGTAGAGCAAGGAGGGAAACCACCGGCCAGCCGATCCCGAGCATGCGGGAGGCCGCGCGCGCCGACACCGAGATCAACTCGTGTTCGCCGGTCGGGCTGCCGGCCACCGCGCGCATGCTGTTCGCCGTGGTCGACGCCAACGGAAGGCTCGTCCGCGGCCTCGGCGCCACCTCGGCCACCCGGCTCGCCGTCGGGATGTACCAGGTCGCGTTCGACCAGGACGTGGCCGGAGCGGCGTACGTCGGGACGGTCGGCCCCGCGACGGCCAACGGGCTGGTCCCGCAGGGTGTCATCACGGTGGCGCCGCGCTCGGGCATCGCCAACGCGGTGTTCGTCGAGACGCACGGCACGAGCGGGCACGCGGACCGCCCGTTCCACCTGGCCGTGCTGGCCTGACCGGACCCGCAGACGAGCGCACGGCGCCGCACGACCTCCGGTCGTAACGTCGCCGCGCTCCGGCCGTCTCCCACCACCGCAGCCGTACGGCGGTACGCCGGCGGGGACCTGGCTCGACCGGCCCAGCAGTGCGCCGGTCTTGTCGGCAGCACATGCCCCTTCCGAGGGCATCCAAACCGGATCGGCGTGGGGAATTCCACCATCTGCGACTCCCGGCGTGGCGGGCGCGTGATCGGGGTATGAGCGGGCCATGGAGCATTTCACGATCGCGACAGTCGCCGAGAAGAGTCCCGACTTCCGCCGCGTGCTCTGGACCGGGGAGCACACCCAGCTGGTCATCATGACCATTCCGCCGGGCGGCGAGATCGGCGAGGAGGTCCACGAGGGCATCGACCAGATCCTCACGTTCGTCAGCGGCACCGGCGAGGCGCGGGTGGCCGGGGAGAAGAAGGAGGTCGTCTCCGGCGACCTGGTGGTCGTGCCGGCCGGCACGAAGCACAACTTCGTCAACACCGGGCCGAACCCGCTGGTGCTCTACACGGTCTACGGCCCGCCCGAGCACGCCGACGGCGCGGTGCACAAGACGAAGGAGGAGGCGGACGCCGCCGAGGAGGCGGGCGAGGACGAGCCGCCCACCTCCTGACCTCCGGTCGAGCGGGGCGCCACGACCTCGCCTGTCACACGGGCGCCCCGCTGTGCACCAGGCCCGGATACTTGACGCCGGCTCCGGTGTTGAGCACCACCACGCGCTCACCCGGCCGGATCCACCCGCCCGCGCGCAGGTGCCGGGCCGCGGTCAGGCAGGCCGCGCCCTCCGGGCAGAGCAACAGCCCCTCCCGGGCGGCGAAGTCGCGCAGGTCGGTGAGGATCTCCGCGTCGTCCACAGCGATCGCGGTGCCGGCGCTGTCCCGCAGCGCCGACAGGATCAGCTCGTCGCCGAGCGGGGCGGGCACCGTGATGCCGAACGCGACGGTGCGCGCGTCCTCCCACGGGGTGGCGCGGTCCTCGCCGGCCGCGAACGCCCGCACGATCGGCGCGCACCCGGTGGACTGCACCGCGACCAGCCGGGGCAGCCGGTCCTCCACCCAGCCCAGCTCGCGCAGCTCGTGCAGCGCCTTGTGGATGCCGATCAGCCCGACGCCCCCGCCGGTGGGATAGACGATCACGTCGGGCACCTGCCAGCCGAGCTGCTCGACGATCTCGTACCCCATGGTCTTCTTGCCCTCCAGGCGGTACGGCTCGCGCAGCGTGCCGGCGTCGAAGATCCCGCCGTCCGACCCGGCGATCAGCTCGGCGATCTCCCGGCCCGCGTCGTTGATCAGGCCGTCGATCAGCCGCAGGTCGGCGCCGGCGGCCAGGCACTCCTCGCGACAGATGGTCGGCGCGGCCAGCGGCATGGCGATGGTCGCGCCCATCCCGGCCCGCGCCGCGTACGTGGCCCAGGCCGCGCCGGCGTTGCCGTTCGTGGGCATGGCGATCCGCCGCACGCCCAGCTCCCGGGCCCGGCTCACGCCCACCGACGCGCCGCGCGCCTTGAACGACCCGGTCGGGGTCAGCCCCTCGTCCTTGACGATCAGGTCCGCGATGCCGATCTCGTGCCCGTACGCGGGCGCGCGCCACATCGGCGTCCAGCCCTCGCCCAGCGTGGTGACGAACCGGGGGTCGGCCACCGGCAGCAGCTCCCGGTAGCGCCACAGGTCGGCCGGGCGCAGCCCGAACTGCTCCGGGGCGACCGTGGCGGCCACTGCGGCGAGGTCGTAGCGGGCCAGCAGCGGCGAGCCGCAGCCGCACAGGTTCTGCAACACGTCGGCCGGGTGTTCACGGCCGCAGCGCGGGCACTCCAGGTGCGTCAGGTGCACGGTGGTCCTCAGCTCGCGTCGATGCTCAGCCAGTGCCGGCTGCGCCGGCCCGGCTCGTACGGGGAGTCGAGGCGTTTCGCCACCACTCCCGGGAGCCCCTGCTCACGGGCGGCCCGCAGGGCGTCCGCACCGACTCCCGGGAACCACGGCGGAGTCTGCCAGTGCGGACCGGCGAGCGCCAGACCGTCGAGCAGGTCACGGCGTTGCGCGTACGGCACGTCGAGGCTGGACACGCCCTCCAGCCAGAGCAGGTCGACGGCGAGGAACTGCCCGTCGCGCCGGGTCGGCGGACGGACCCGCCCGGCCGGGTCGATCCGCACCAGCACGCCGTCGAGCACCGCCTCGGCCGGGGCCAGCGCCTCGGCCATCGCCCGCGCCCACGGATACTCCCCGGTGATCTCCGTGTCGTCGCCGTCGAGCAGCCGCAGCCGGCCGCCCGAGACGTACGCCATCGCGCGCACGCCCGCCCAGCGCAGCTCGTACCCCCAGGCGGCGGCGTCGCGCGGCAGCCGCCCGCCGTCGGCGGGCCGCATCGGGCGGACCAGCTCGGGCATCGGCGTCCAGCCCTCCGGCGCCGGGTCGGTGCGCCTGATCATCCAGTCCCGGCCCCGGCCGCCGGTGGCGAACAGCACGTACCGGCCCTTCGTGCGCTCGCCGTCGAGCACCACGATCACCTCGTCGTCGCGCCACTTCTCCGCGCGGTAGGTGCCGGTGTCGTGCACGGTCATCCGCCCGCCGCCGTACTCCCCGGCGGGGATCTCCCCGTGGAACGTCAGGTACTCCATCGGGTGGTCCTCGGTGTGCACGGCCAGGTGGTTGCGGCCCGGGTCGCGGGGCAGGCCGCGCGGCACCGCCCAGGAGGCCAGCACGCCGTCGTGCTCCAGCCGCAGGTCCCAGTGCAGGCTGCGGGCGTGGTGCTGCTGGATGACGAAGCGGGGCGCGCGCCGCGCGGACCGCTTCCGCCCGGCAGCCCGCTCGGGCACCGGTTCCGGCGTACGCGCGGCGTCCCGTTTCCGCCGGTACTCCTCCAGCCGGTCCGCCATCCCCGCATCCTCCCCCAGACCCGCCGTGCGCGCCGGGATGCCGGTGTGTGTGCGGCGAACCGGGGTAGAACGGGGGACATGGACAGCGACCAGCCCACCCTCCCGCTCACCGGCGACGTCCGGATCCCGCTGCTCGGCTTCGGCACGTGGCAGGCCACCGGCGAGGCCGGGTTCCAGGCGGTGCTCGCCGCGCTGGACGCCGGCTACCGGCACATCGACACGGCCACCATGTACGGCAACGAGAAGGAGGTCGGGCGGGCGGTCAGGGAGAGCGGGCTGCGCCGCGAGGACGTCTTCATCACCACCAAGCTGCCGCCGGACCGGGTGGGCCGGGAGCGGGAGACCATCGAGGCCAGCCTGGCCGCCCTGGACACCGACTACGTCGACCTGTGGCTGGTGCACTGGCCGCCGTCCGCGCCGGGCGACAGCATCCCGGTGTGGCGGGAGATGCTCGCCGCGCGGGACGAGAACATGGCGCGCACGGTCGGCGTGAGCAACTACTCGATCGGGCAGATCGACGAGCTGATCCAGGCCACCGAGGAGACGCCGGCGGTCAACCAGATCCGGTGGAGCCCGTCGCTGTACGACAGGCAGACGTACGCCGCGCACCGGGACCGGGGCGTGGCGCTGGAGGGGTACAGCCCGTTCAAGACCAGCGACCTGTCCGACCCGGTGCTGGTCCGGATCGCCCAGGCGCACGACGTGTCGCCGGCCCAGGTGGTGCTGCGCTGGCACATCGACCACGAGATCATCGTCATCCCGAAGTCGGTCACGCCGGAGCGGATCCGGGCCAACGTCGACGTGTTCGGGTTCTCGCTCACCGCCGAGGAGATGCGCGACATCGACGCCCTCGCCGTGTGCGGTGGTCAGCCCCGGGCGCAGGTGGAGCCGTTGAGCGTGAAGCTGCTCGGCGCGGAGTAGCTGCCGTTCAGCGTCGCCTGGTAGCCGAAGCTGGTCGACGCCCCGGGCGCCAGCGTGCCGTTGTAGCTGGCGTTGCGGGCGGTCACCGCCGAGCCGCTCTGGCTGACAGTGGCGTTCCACGCGTTGGTGACGGTCTGCCCGGAGGGCAGGTTGTAGTTCAGCGTCCAGCCGTTGATCGTGCCGGAGCCGGTGTTCTTGACCGTCACGTCGGCGGTGAAGCCGTTGTTCCACACGTTCGCCGCCTTGTAGGTGACGGTGCAGGACGCGCCGCCCGACGGCGGGGGCGTGGTCGGGGCCGACGTGGTCGGCGGTGCCGACGTGGGCGGCGGGTTCGAGCCGGTGTTGACGCTCTGCGAGAACGAGTTCACCGCCAGCCCGACGCCGCCCTGCCACGGCTCGAAACCGGCCTGGATGCTGGTCAGATACCAGTCGTTGGTGATCGCACCCCGGTTACGGGTGTCGTTGATGAACGCCAGCGCGTCGAAGCTGAGGCTGGGGATGGCCGACGGCGACAGGTACGAGATGACGTTGTTGGAGCCGTTGCTGCCGCGCCAGACCTCCCAGGTGCGGCCCGCGATGCTGGCGGTGCCGACCGGCGAGCCGATGGGCTGGATCGAGCCCTGCCGGTTGAGCCAGATCATGATCTCCATCTGGTTCACGCCGTCGCGCTTGGGCGACGGGTCGAGCCAGATGTCGTACGACGCGTTGAAGATCGCGCCGCTGACGTAGTTGTAGCTGATGCTGGACGGCGCGCTGCTGATGTTCTTCACCTGCACCGGCAGGTTCGTGCCGGGTGAGCAGTTGGTGTAGTGGCAGCCCACGAAGATCGACGGGTACGCGACCGGCGCCCCGTTGGTCGGCGCGGAGCCGTCCGCCCGGGTGATGGAGAAGCCGGTCGAGGTGACGTTGATGCACTGCTGGGCGGTGGTGCCCCAGCGGTTGTTCTGCACCACGTACTTGCCGCCGATGGTGGTCGAGCCGTACTGCTCGCAGATCTGGGTGTCGGCGGAGGCGGTGCCGCCGAGCGCGACGGCGACGAGGGTGCCGGCGGCGAGCAGTCCGGCCGCCGCGAGGGCCCTGAGTGGACGCTTCATGATGCTCCTTGGCTCGGCGCGGGGACGGCGCCGGTTCGGTCGGTGGTACGGGCGGGAGCGCTCCCACGATGCAAGGAATACATTTACATGCCTCGAATCATTGCGCAAATGCGCCGGGCTCGTTAACGCTCCGCGTCCGGCCGGTGGCGCCAGGGGTCGCCGCGAGCGTCCCCTTCCCCCAGATGGAGGCGGGATTCCTGCCGGTGGGACGGGGTGCGCCGCCGACCGGCGTCCCGCGCCGGGGCGCACGGGCACTTCCGCCACCTGGTTGCGGCGAGTAATGTCTTGCCTCCAACGCGTTCCGATCCCCCTCCGGAGGCGTACCCCGTGATGGGTGGTTCCCCCCTGCGCATCCTCGTCGTCGGCGCGGGCATCGCCGGCCTCGCCGTGGCCCGGGCGCTGCGCCTGGCGGGGTTCCGGCCCGACGTCACCGAGCGGCTGCCACCCACCGAGTCGATCGACTCCGGCCTCTACCTGCCGGGCAACGCCGCCCGCGCGATGCGCCGGCTCGACCTGGACGGGCCGCTGCGCCCGCTCGGCCAGGTGATCCGCCGCCAGCGCTTCCTCGACGCCGCCGGAGCGCCGCTGTGCGAGGTCGACCTCGACGCGCTCTGGGCCGGTGTGGGGGAGTGCCGGGCGCTGCCCCGGGCCGAACTGCACCGGGTGCTGCTCACCGGCGCCGGCGGCGCGGTGCGCCACGGCGCCGAGGTGAGCACAGTCGACCCGCTGCCCGGCCGGGTCGCCGTCGGCTTCACCGACGGCACCAGCAGCGAGTACGACCTGGTCGTCGGCGCCGACGGGCCCCGCTCGGCGGTACGGACGCTCGCCGCGCTCGGCGGACCGCCACGCCCCGCCGGGCAGGTGGTCTACCGCGCCCTGGTGCGCGGCGGCCCCCGCATCGCGGACTGGACCGCCCTGCTCGGCCAGCGGGCCGGGTTCCTGGTGGTGCCGCTCGGCGCCGGGAGGCTCTACTGCTACGCCGACGAGGCCGGCACCGACCTGCCCGCCGACCCGCTCGCCCGCCTGCACGAACTGTTCGGCTCCTACGGCGGGCCGGTGCCCGAGGTGCTGGCCGCGCTGGAGACCGTGTCCGTCGAGCGCACCGAGGAGGTCGAGCTGGGACGCTGGTTCCACGGCCGGGTGCTGCTCGTCGGTGATGCCGCTCACGCCACCGCGCCGACCCTGTCCCAGGGCGCGGCCATGGCGCTGGAGGACGCCGTCGTGCTCGCCGAGTCGCTGCGGGCCGCCGGCAGCGTCGACGCCGCGCTGATCGCGTACGAGAGCCGTCGCCGCCCGCGTACCCGCTGGGTGCGGGACCGGACCCGGGACCGCAACCGCACCCGCGACGTCCCGCCGGCGCTGCGCGACCCGTTGCTGCGCGGACGCGGCGGGCGGATCTTCCGGGAGCACTACCGGCTCCTGACCGGCCCCCTCTGAAGGGCGGGAGATCGTAGCCGCCCACCCCACGCGGCGGGGCCACCTACCGGGGACTATCCTCCTTGCGGATGACGGCTGCGCCGATGACCAGCGCGCCGAGCGGGACAACCAGAACCGGAGGCCACTCGTGACCACCGTCGCACCCAAGCCGGTCGTGACCCGGCCCTGGCCGGTCCGCGAGCCGGTCAAGGGGTCGGCCATCGCGCGGCTGCTGCGCACCACGGACGCGAAGCAGATCGGGATCATGTACATGGTCACCGCGTTCGTGTTCTTCATGATCGGTGGCCTGATGGCCCTGATCATGCGCGCCGAACTCGCGCGACCGGGCCTGCAGTTCCTGTCGCCCGAGCAGTACAACCAGCTCTTCACGATGCACGGCACGATCATGCTGCTGTTCTTCGCGACGCCGATCGTGTTCGCCTTCGCGAACTACGTGGTGCCGCTGCAGATCGGCGCGCCGGACGTGTCGTTCCCCCGCCTCAACGCGTTCGCCTACTGGCTGTACCTGTTCGGCGGCACGCTCGCCACCGCGGGCTTCATCGCCCCGGGCGGCGCGGCCGACTTCGGCTGGACCGCGTACACGCCGCTGAGCACCGCCGACCACGCCCCGGGCGTTGGCGCCAACATGTGGGTCGTCGGTCTGGCCATCTCCGGTCTGGGCACGATCCTCGGCGCGGTCAACCTGATCACCACGATCCTGACCCTGCGCGCGCCCGGCATGACCATGTTCCGGATGCCGATCTTCACCTGGAACATGCTGGTCACCAGCCTGCTGGCGATCCTGGTCTTCCCGCTGCTGGCCGCCGCGCTGTTCGCGCTCGCCGCGGACCGCCTGATGGGCGCCCACGTGTACGACCCGGCGACCGGCGGGCCGATGCTGTGGCAGCACCTGTTCTGGTTCTTCGGTCACCCCGAGGTGTACATCATCGCGCTGCCGTTCTTCGGCATCATCAGCGAGATCATCCCGGTGTTCTCCCGGAAGCCGATCTTCGGCTACAAGGGCCTGGTGGCCGCCACCATCGCCATCGCCGCCCTGTCGATGAGCGTCTGGGCGCACCACATGTTCGCCACCGGCCAGGTGCTGCTGCCGTTCTTCAGCTTCCTGAGCTACCTGATCGCCGTGCCCACCGGTATGAAGTTCTTCAACTGGATCGGCACCATGTGGCGGGGCCAGATCACGTTCGAGACGCCGATGCTGTTCTCCATCGGCTTCCTGGTGACCTTCCTCTTCGGTGGTCTCACCGGTGTGCTGCTGGCCAGCCCGCCGCTCGACTTCCACCTGCACGACTCGTACTTCGTGGTGGCGCACTTCCACTACGTGCTCTTCGGCACGATCGTGTTCGCCGTGTTCGCCGGCATCTACTTCTGGTTCCCGAAGATGTTCGGCCGGATGCTCGACGAGCGGCTCGGCAAGATCCACTTCTGGCTGACCATGATCGGCTTCCACACCACGTTCCTGGTGCAGCACTGGCTGGGCAACGAGGGCATGCCGCGCCGGTACGCCGACTACCAGGCCGCCGACGGCTTCACCACGCTGAACACGATCTCCACGATCGGCGCGTTCATCACCGGTATCTCGACGCTGCCGTTCATCTGGAACTGCTGGAAGTCGTACAAGACCGGCCCGGTCGTCGAGGTCGACGACCCGTGGGGCCACGGCAACTCGCTCGAGTGGGCCACCAGCTCCCCGCCCCCGCTGCGCAACTTCGACCGCATGCCGCGCATCCGCTCCGAGCGGCCGGCGTTCGACGCGAAGTTCCCCGAGCTGGCCGCCGGTCAGAGCCTGGCCGGTCCGCCCGAGGGTGGTGCCAAGCCGCTGACCAGCGAGGTCAACGGTGGCGCCAGCTACCAGGAGGACACCGCAGGCAACCTCGACCAGCGCTGACGCACCAGTTCAAGGCCGGGCGCCGCACTCCCTAACGGGGGCGCGGCGCCCGCCCTTTTCCCCTCCCGCCCTGCCCTGTCCCCGGTGAGGGCGGGGGCGCGGCACCAGTTCGGGGAAGTGGTGGTGTCCGGGGTGCGTGGACCTAGCCACTTCCCCGTTCTGGTTTCGCCCCGCCTCGGGCGCTCCGGTGATCAAGGGGTTTGGGTCGTCTTGGCCTGACTGAGGGGACGTCAACTCCTTGGTCAACTTCCGGGAGCGTGGGGTTCCGGCCGGGGCCGTCGCGCGAAGCCAGCTCGGGGGAGTGGTGGTGTCCGGGGTGCGTGGACCTAGCCACTTCCCCGTACTGGCTTCGCCCCGCCTCGGGAGGACACGGACTCCTTGATCACGCCGGGCGGGGGTCAGCGGGAGGCGAGGGCCAGGTCGGGGTCCACGGGCGGGGCGTCGACCGGGGTGCGGCGGTGGCGCAGCTCGATCGGGAGCACCGCCAGCGCCACCAGCGCGCCGATCGCGCCAGTGACCACGAAGCCCCACACGGGCGCCGTCGCGTCGATCACCGCGCCGGCCAGCGGTGCGCCGAGCGCGATGCCCACTGTCACGGCCGAGCCGTGCAGGCCCATGGCCAGGCCCCGGACCGAGGGCGGGGCCAGTCGGCTGACCGCGTCGGAGGTGGACGCGATGGTGGGGGCGCAGAGCGCACCGGCCGGGATCAGCGCGAGGCAGAGCAGCCACCAGTGCGACCCGCCCAGCCCGACCGGGATGGTGGTGAGGCTCAGCGCGGCCATCAGTGCCAGCGGGGAGAACGAGCGGCGTACCGCGCCGTAGGCGAAGCCACCTGCCAGCGACGCGACCGCCCAGGCGGCCAGCACGGCGCCGGTCCAGCCGACCTCGCCACCGGACCGGAGCACGGCGACCACCGCGACGTCGGTGCCGCCGAGCACCAGCGTGGCGGCGAGACTGACCGCCAGTACGGCGAGCAGGCGCGGGGTGAGCCACTCGCGGCGGTGCACCGGGCGCGGCGGCCCGGCGGGCTCGTCGGCGGCCCGGATCGGCGGGTTGAGCAGCCAGAAGCAGATGCCGGAGGCGACGATCCCGGCGCCGACCGCCCAGAGGGTCAGGCGCGGCGTGACGGCGGTGGCCAGGGCCACGGCGAGCGCCGGGCCGACCATGAACGACAACTCCACCGCCATCGAGTCCAGCGCGTACGCGGGGCGGCGCTTCTCGACCGGCACGAGCGCGGCGATCGACTGGCGGACCATCGAGAAGATCGGCAGGGCGAGCAGCCCGGCGAGGAACGCGGCGGGGAGCAGCACCGGGTACGGCAGCGTGGGCGCGGCGGACCAGAACAGCGCCTCGGCGACGGTGGTGAGCACCAGGACCGGCCGCAGCCCTCGGCGGTCGATGAGCCGACCGAGCAGCGGGGCGCCGAGTGCCGCGCCGATCGTGGACGCGGCGCCGACCAGGCCGGCGGCGCCGTAGCCGCGGCCCAGGTCGAGCACCACGTAGAAGGTGAGCGTCACCCCGGTGGCGGTCAGCGGCACACGGGCCAGCACCGACACCAGCAGCAACGATCGGAGACCGGGCAGCGCGAGCGCTTCCCGGTAAGGCTTCAGATTCACGACGGACCGTACCTCCGGCGCCATCCTGGGGCCGGGGTACGACACCCGCAACCGATTACCCGGTCAAGCGGTCCTGATCACAGGCTCGCCCACCATGGTCACCCCGGCGCCGTCGAGCGCCCGCAGCGCCACGTCGAGCGTGTCCGGCGCGACAGCGGCGGTCAGGTCGAGCAGCACCGTGGTCCGGAAGCCCTCCCGGGCGGCGTCCAGGGCGGTGGCGCGCACGCAGTGGTCGGTGGCGATGCCGACCACGTCGACCCGGTCCACGTCGTGCCGGCGCAGCCAGTCGGCCAGGCACTCGCCGTCGGGGGCGTGCCCCTCGAAACCGGAGTACGCGGCCGCGTGCTCGCCCTTGTGGAAGATCGTCTCCACCCGGTCGGTCGCCAGTTCGGGGTGGAACTCGGAACCGGAGGTGCCGACCACGCAGTGCCGGGGCCAGGAGTCGACGTAGTCCGGCGGGTCGCCGAAGTGCGCGCCCGGGTCGACGTGGTAGTCCTTCGTCGCGACCACGTGGTCCCACCGGTCCGGCTCGGCGGCGAGCAGCCGGGAGATGCCGGCGGCCACGCCGGCTCCGCCACCGACCGCGAGGGAGCCGCCCTCACAGAAGTCGTTCTGCACGTCCACGATGATCAGGGCGTTCGCCATCTGACGGGTTCCTCCTCAGCTCGCGGGTACGACGGTCACCGGTACGGCCGGATCCCCGGCGGAGAGCTTGAGCCCCTCCCATGGGATGGAGATCAGGCACTGGCGCAGGTGGTCCCGGGACTCCTCCAGCGTGGGCAGCGTCTCCGGCTCGCCGGACACCACGTACGAGTGCTGGAGCAACCGGTCGTTGGGCTGCCGGTCCGGCACGCCCTGCGGCACGATGACCTCCTCGGTGGCGGTGCCGGTCGGCTTGTGCCGGCGGACCGCGACCTTCCGGCCGCCGATGGTGGCCTTGTGCTCGGAGCGCTTGACCACCGGCCGCCCCTCCACCTCGACCAGCTTGTAGACCAGGCCGGCGGTGGGCGCCCCGGAGCCGGTCACCACGGCGGTGCCGGCGCCGTACATGTCCACCGGTTCGGCGGCGAGCGCGGCGATGGCGTACTCGTCGAGGTCGCCGGAGACGATGATCTTCGTCTCGGTGGCGCCGAGCGAGTCGAGCAGCTCGCGGGACTGCTGGGCGATCACCGCGAGGTCGCCGGAGTCGATCCGGACCGCCCGCAGCTCCGGCCCGGCCACCGCGATGGCGTTGCGGATGCCCTGGGCGATGTCGTACGTGTCGACGAGCAGCGTGGTGTCCTTGCCCAGCGTGGCGACCTGGGAGGCGAACGCGGCCCGCTCGTCGTCGTGCAGCAGCGTGAAGGCGTGCGCGGCGGTGCCCGCGGTGGGGATGCCGTAGCGCTGCCCGGCGGCCAGGTTGGAGGTGAACCGGAACCCGGCCAGGTACGCGGACCGCGCCGCGGCGACGGCGGCCTCCTCGTGCGCCCGGCGGGAGCCCATCTCGATCAGCGCCCGGCCCCGGGCGGCGGTGACCATCCGGGCCGCGGCGGCGGCGACCGCGCAGTCGTGGTTGAGCACCGACAGCACGAGCGTCTCCAGCACCACGCACTCGGCGAACGTGCCCGACACGGTGAGGATCGGGGAGCCGGGGAAGAACAGCTCGCCCTCGGCGTAGCCGTCGATGTCGCCGGTGAACCGGTAGTCGGCCAGCCACTGCGCGGCCGGCTCGTCCACCACTCCGGTACGGCGCAGGAAGTCGATCTCCGCCGGGTCGAACCGGAAGTCGCGGATCATCTCGATCAGCCGGCCGGTCCCGGCGACCACGCCGTACCGGCGCCCGGCCGGCAGCCGCCGGCTGAACACCTCGAAGACGCAGCGTCGGTCGGCCGTGCCGTCACGCAGGGCCGCGCTGACCATGGTCAGCTCGTAGTGGTCGGTCAGCAGCGCGGGACGAAGGGTGCTCACCGCCCCAGCCTAGAGTTCAGCCCGGGTCCGCGCCGTCGTGCCCCGGCATGGACCGCAGTGCGGCCCGCAACTCGCCGCGCCCGGCGACGCCGAGTTTGCTGTAGACGCGCTGGAGGTGGTTCTCCACCGTGCGCGTGGACAGGAACAGCCGTTCGGCGATGGCGCGGCTGGTCACGCCGTCCGCGGCGAGGCGGGCGATCTCCCACTCCCGTTCGCTGAGCGTGGGGCGCAGCAGCCGCAGCGCCGGGGTGGAGATCTCGTCGCAGCGGCGCAGCAGATCGGCCAGGCGTTCCCGGATCGGCCCGGTGGCGCCGCCCCGGACGTGTCGTGTCCGGTGCAGCGCCAGGGCGGTCGCCTCGGCCGCGTACACGGTCAGTTCCCGGTCGGCGAAGCCGTCGGCGACGGCGAGCAGCGCGTCCGGGGAGCCGTCGACTGCGGCCCGGCCGAACCGGGCGACGAGGGGCGGCAGCACGCCGTCGACCTGCTCGGAGAGTTCGGCCAGGCGCTGCGCCACGGTGCGCCGGCCACCGTCGGTGCAGGTCGGGCCGACCGGCGCGGCGGCCTGGTCCAGCCGGACCAGGTCGAGCAGGACGAGCAGCTCGTGCCCGGCCAGGCCGTCCTCGCGCAGCCGGTCGGCGAGCGCGCACAGGTGTTTGGTCGCGGCCGGCAGGTCACCCGTGGCGGCCTGGACCGCGCCCCGGGCCTGCTCCAGCCACGGGTAGAGCACGGCCATCCCGGGCGCGTGCGTCCGGTCCGCCTCGGCCATCGCCTCGGCCGCGTGCGTCGCGTCGCCGCGCAGCGCGGCGGCCTGGGCGCGCTCGGCGTGCGCGAGGCCCGCGTACACCCGGCTGGTGGCGAGCACCGCGCACGCCTCCAGGCTGGTCCGCAGCGCGTCGTCGCCGCGCCCGCGCAGCCGCGCCGCGTACGCCTGGAGGATGGCCAGGTAGCCGGTGCCGAGCCGGAAGTCGCCGGCCCCGGCCAGGTCGGCGAACTCGTCGGCGACGATCGCGTCGATGCCGGGCAGGTCGCCGGAGAGCGTCAGCCGGGTGCCCCGGGCCAGTTCCATGGCGAGCTGGAGGTAGGGCATGTCGGCCCGCCAGCACGCGGCCTCGGCCTGCACCCGGGCGATCGCGGTGGCACTGAGCTGGTATTGCCCCTGCGCGGCCTGCAGGTGGGCGAGTGTGCAGCGGGCCAGCTCCCGCGCTGCCATCGGGGCGGCGGGCCGGTCCAGCACCTCCTGGGCCAGCCGGACCGCGACGTCGACGTCGAGCCGGTGCAGCCGCATGATGGCCTCGAAGGCGCGTACGCGGGCGCGGTCGGCGGGGTCGCTCAGCTCCTCGCCGCGCGCGGCGATCTCCTCCACAGTGGACTCGCGGTTGAGTCCCCAGTAGCTGACCATGCCCCGGACGGTCAGCCACCGGCTGCGCCGCCGTTCGTCGTGGATCTCACCGGCGACCTGGTCGAGCACGCCGAGCGCCTCGTCCGGCCGGTCGCCGAACATCAGGATGGTGGCGAGCAGTTCGGCCGCGTCCGTGCCGCCGCCGGCCTCCAGCGCGGCCCGGGCCAGCCGGGTGGCCAGCGGCACGTCGTACCGGCCGAACGCCTGCACCGCCGCTTCGAGCAGCAGGGCCACGTCCTGCGCCGTACCCGAGTCGAGCCGCCACACCGCGACGCGCAGCAGGTCCTCCCGGCGGCGCTTGCCGACCTGTTCGAGCAGCCCGGCCAGGGTGGCCTGGAGCCGGCGGGTGCGGCTGACCGGGCAGTGCCGGCGCATCACCTCGCCGTAGAGCGGGTGCGCCAGGCGGACGTTGAGCCGCCGGTCGTCGTGGACCAGCGCGATGAGCCCGCGTTCCTCGGCGGTCTCCACGTCCGCCGGGTCGACCGCGCGTTCCAGCAGTTGCAGGCCCAGCGGCTCGCCGAAGGCGACCAGCTCGACGACCGCACGGACGCCGGGGGTGAGCTGGCCGATCCGGGTGTCGATCAGTTCGGTGAGGCTGGGCGCCAGTTCCAGCCGGCCGGTCCACGTCCAGATCCCGTACCTGCGGTTCAGCTCGTCGTCGGCGGCCAGCACCAGCTCCCGCAGCAGCAGCGGGTTGCCCGCGGAGAGCTGGAACAGCCGGTCCGAGGAGCCGGCGTCGACGGGACCGCCCAGGATGGCGGCGAGCAGCCCGGTGGTCTCGCTGCGGCACAGCGGGGCCAGCTCGACCAGGTCGGCCAGGTCGTCGGTCCAGAGTGCGCGGATCGGCAGCGGGACCTGTTCGCCGTTGCGCAGCGTCCCGATGACGTACGCGTTCTCCGAGCGGGCGACCAGGTGCACGAGCGCCGCCGAGGGCGGGTCGAGCAGATGCGCGTCGTCGATGGCGAGCACGATGGGCCGGCCGGCGGCCTGTTCCTGGAGCACGTCCATGGCCCAGCGCAGGATCCCGGCGGGGGACAGGCCCTGCGGCTGCGAGGCGGGCAGCACCTGGACCAGCCCGCCGAACGGCAACGCGGCGGGGGTGGCGCTGGCCGCGATGGACCAGATCGCGTACCGCTCGGGGGAGAGCGCGGCCACCCCCTCGCGCAGCAGCCGGCTCTTGCCGACCCCGGCGTCGCCGCTGAAGAGCAACCCGCGCCCCTCCGGGCCGCCGACCGCCGACAACAGACGGTTGAGTTCATCAGTACGGCCGACGAACTCCCACCTACTCATCGATGCAGCATATCGACCGTGTTCCGTCCGCGTCCGCACCGTCACGCAGTGAAGTTGAGTAATCTGTTCATTACCCGTGAGTACCGGATGTGTTGGTTGTCGGATGGCCGACACCCGTACTCTTCCGGCAGTCCCTGCAACCAGGGAAAATCTGCGACCGGTACCCCGGTCGCCCGACCGGGAGGCCCACCTGATGACACCAGGTCCGCTCCCTTCGGTCGACGTGCCCGACCCAGGCCGGCAGGCCGAGCCACCCGGATCCGCCTCGCTGCCGACCCGGCTCGGGGTGACCGCGCCCGGGCCGGACGAGCCGATGGCGGTGGTCGTCGCCGGTCCGGCCGGCGCGAACCGGCGTGAGCTGATCGCCGGCCTGCTCGGGGTCGAGGCCGCGACGCTCGCCGTGCCGCCGGGAAGCAACCTGCTGGTCCAGCACGCCGCCACCGCGACCCGCGCCGCGTACGTCCCGGGCTACCGCCAGCCGCACGCCTACGGTGCCGACCCGCTCGCCGCCGGTCCGGCGCTCGCCCGGGCGCCGCGCCGGGTCGAACTGAGCCTGCCCGATCCGCTGCTGCGCCACTTCGCGGTGCTCGACACGCCGGACACCGGCACGCTCGGCGTGGCCGGCGGCCGGGTGCTGCGCGACGCCGTCGGCCGGGCCGGCGCGCTGCTCTTCGTGATCTCCGCCGACCAGGCGTTCAGCGCGGCCGAGCTGCACCTGCTCGCCGAGGTGGCGCGTGCCCGGGTCGAGGTGTTCTTCGCCGTCACGCCCGGCGTGACCGGCCCGGCCGCGCCGGGCGACGGCGCGCGGGCCCAGGACCGGGCGGCGTCCGGCCCGAACGGGTCGGCCCGCCGGCTCGACCCGGTGTCGGTCTCCATCGAGGCGCACCGCGCGGCGCTGCTGGCCGCGGTGCCGGCGCTCACCCCGGCCCGGTGGTTCCCGGCCCGCCGCGCCGAGCTGCCGCAGCTGCGCCGCGCGCTGGTGGGCTGGGCCGCCGACGAGGTGCTGCGTCGCGGCAGCGCCCGCCCGCCGGTGCCGGCCGGCGCGCACGGCCGGGTGCCGGTGCTCGCCGGCGTCGAGCCGGGCGAGCTGGCCGACCGGATCGACCGTCAGGCCCGCGCCTGCGCCCGCCGGATCCGCCAGCACCTCGCCCTGGAGCTCGCCAACATCCACCTGCGGGTGGTGCAGGAGATCGTCTTCGGGGTCGGCTGCGCCGGCCTGCCGCAGATGCTCGACCGCGAGCTGGAGGCGCTGTCGCTGCTCGCCACCGCCCAGTGCGACGAGGCGGTGCGGGGCCTGGTCGACGAGGCCGCCGCCCGGGTCTTCGGCGCGCCGCTGGCCGAGGGCGTACGCCGGCGGATCATCCACGCGGTGCGCTGGGGCCTGGCCGACCACCCGGACGCCCCCGAGCTGGACCGGGTGCTCCTGGTGACCAGCACTGCCGGGGTCGCCGGGCTGACCGGCGCCGGCGCCCTGGACGCGCTGGCCGGGCTGCCCGGCGCGCAGCGCGACGAGGTGCTCCCACCGGTCGGCGTCGCCCTCAACGGCGGCTGCTGGCAGCACTGGCGGGCACCCGGCAACAACGACCCGAACGCCGCTCGCTCCTGGGCCCAGCGCGCGTTGCGCGAGGTCGAACTCGAACTGTCCCGCGAGGTGTCCCGCCGCTTCGAGGTGATCCGTCTCTCGCTGGGCGCGGTGCTCGCCGATGCGGTCGACCACGGCATCCTGCTTGCCTGACCACGGCGCCGGCACAGGGCGACCCGGGCTCGCGTACGCGGCCCGGGCGGGTGACGACGACCCGCGCGCGGTTCCGGTTCATCGGTTCCCCGGATCCGGTGGCACGATGGGGGGCATGGCGGCTCCACAGGTTGCGCCGGTCGAGACGCCGGACACCGAAGAGGTGCCGGTCTCCGACCGGCCATGGGTGACCATCGTCTGGGACGATCCGGTCAACCTGATGACGTATGTGACCTGGGTGTTCCAGAAGCTCTTCGGGTACAGCCGGGAGAAGGCGGAGCGGCTCATGCTGGACGTGCACCACAAGGGCAAGGCCGTGGTCTCCAGCGGCGCCCGGGAACGGATGGAGCACGACGCGGCGCAACTGCACGCGTACGGGCTCTGGGCGACGGTGGACCGCTCATGAGCATGTTCCGCCGCCGGGGCGACCACTACGTGGCCACGTTCGCGGTCGACGAGGTCCGGGTGCTGCGCAAGGTCGCCAACGAGGTGGTCGGTCTGCTGACCGACGGCTTCGACCACGGCGACCCGGTGGTCGGGCGGCTGTTCCCCGACGTCTACCCGGACGACGACGCCGGCACGGCCGAGTTCCGCCGCTACACCGAGGGTGACCTGAAGACCGGCAAGATCGACCAGGCGGGCGCGGTCCTCGCCGCGCTGCCCGACGGGGACGCCGGCGGCGAGGTGCGGCTGGACGCGGAGGCGGCCGAGGCGTGGCTGCGGGCGCTGAACGACGCCCGGCTGGCGATGGGCGTACGCCTGGAGATCAAGGACGGCACCGACCTGGGCGAGGAGCTCGACGACGCGGTGGCCGCGGACCCGGGTTCGTCCCGGGTGTTCCAACTGTCGGTCTACGCCTATCTCGGATATCTCCAGGAATCCCTGCTCAACGCGCTCATCGACTGAGTGGTGACGGTTGCCACCTCGCCGCCCGGGAGGGCCAGGCGCTAGGCTTGGCGGCGTGCTGAGCATCGACCGGTCGATCATCGACGCGATCGTCGCCCACGCGCGCCGGGACCACCCGGACGAGGCGTGCGGCGTGGTCGCCGGTCCCGTCGGCAGCGACACCCCGACCCGGCACATCCCGATGGACAACGCCGCCCGCTCCATGACGTTCTACGAGTTCGACTCGATGGAGCAGTTGCGGGTGTGGCGCGAGATGGACGACCGCGACGAGGAGCCGGTCGTCATCTACCACTCGCACACCGCGACGGAGGCCTACCCGTCGCGTACGGACGTCTCCTTCGCCGGCGAGCCGGGCGCGCACTACCTGCTCGTCTCGACCCGCGAGCCCGACACCGAGGAGATCCGCTCCTTCCGGATCGTCGACGGCGTGGTCACCGAGGAACCGGTGGAGATCGTGGATGCCGCCGTGGACCCGAACGCCGTCCAGTCCTACATGTTCGGGCAGAGCCCGGCGACGGTCGACTACGAGTGTTCCGACCGCTGACCTTCAGCGCCGGCACCTTCCTTTTCCCGTCACCTGGCACGATCCCGAACGAGGAGCACGAGACACCATGGCCATCGAGGTTCGCATCCCCACCATCCTGCGCAGCTACACCGGCGGCGCGAAGGTCGTCGAGGGCAGCGGCGACACGCTCGCCGACCTGATCGCCGACCTGGACTCCCGGCACGGCGGCCTGAAGGCCCGCCTGGTCACCGACGCGGGCGCGCTGCACCGGTTCGTCAACGTCTACGTCAACGACGAGGACGTCCGTTTCCTGGGCGCGCTCGACGCCAAGCTCAACGACGGCGACAGCGTGACCATCCTGCCGGCCGTCGCCGGTGGCGCGTTCGGCTTCGCGGCCGCCGCGGCGATCGCCTCGCACGCGGTCTCCACGCGCGCCGCCCGCTGAGGGGGCCCGCGATGGCGCGGTACGACAGCCTGCTCGACGCCTGCGGCGGCACACCGCTGGTCGGGTTGCCCCGGCTCTCGCCGACGGTGCCCGAGGGCGCGCCGCCGGTGCGGCTCTGGGCCAAGCTGGAGGACCGGAACCCGACCGGCAGCATCAAGGACCGCGCGGCCCTGTTCATGGTCCGCGCGGCCGAGGAGTCCGGCCGGCTGCGTCCGGGTGACACGATCCTGGAGCCGACCAGCGGCAACACCGGCATCTCGCTGGCCATGGTGGCGAAGCTGCGCGGCTACCGGCTGGTCTGCGTGATGCCGGAGAACGTCTCCACCGAGCGGGTGCAGCTGCTCCGCATGTACGGCGCGGAGATCATCTTCTCGCCGGCCGCGGGCGGCTCGAACCAGGCGGTCGCGACCGCGAAGCAGATCTCCGCCGAGCACCCGGACTGGGTGATGCTCTACCAGTACGGCAACGAGGCGAACGCCCGGGCGCACTACGAGACGACCGGGCCGGAGCTGCTCCAGGACCTGCCGGGCATCACCCACTTCGTGGCCGGGCTGGGCACCACCGGCACGCTCATGGGCACCGGGCGCTACCTGCGGGAGAAGGTCGAAGGTATCCAGATCGTGGCGGCCGAGCCGCGCTACGGCGAGCTGGTCTACGGTCTGCGCAACATCGACGAGGGCTACGTGCCCGAGCTGTACGACGCCGGGGTGCTGTCCCGCCGCTTCTCCGTGGGCACCCGGGACGCGGTGCTGCGTACCCGGCAGCTCGTCGAGGTGGAGGGCATCTTCGCCGGGTTCTCCACCGGCGCCATCCTGCACGCCGCGCTCGCGGTGGCGCACGAGGCGGTCCGCGACGGCCGCCGCGCGGACGTGGCGTTCGTGGTCTGCGACGGCGGCTGGAAGTACCTGTCGACCGGCGCGTACGGCGGCACCCTCGCCGACGCGGAGGAGGCCCTGGACGGTCAGCTCTGGGCCTGACGGACCGATGGCCGGTCCGGTCGGTGGCGTGCCCGCCGGCCGGACCGCCGGTCTCGTCCGGAGCGGACGTGTATGGGTGTCACGTTGATGACAACTTCCGGCAGATGATTCTTGCTCGACCGGGGCGACGCGTAGGCTGCGCAGCGTGGCGAGCGCGTCGGTAGAGATCATCGGCGGGGCCGCCGCCGGCGCATCGACTACTCATCGTGAGATCGAGGCCACCGGATGAGACTGACCGTCCTCGGCTGCGCGGGCAGCTTCCCGGGGCCCGAATCCCCCTGTTCGGCCTATCTCATGGAAGCCGACGGCTTCCGGCTTCTGATCGACTTCGGGGCGGGGTCGCTCTCCACGCTCCAGCGTTACGTCGGGCTGCACGCCCCCGACGCCATCCTCCTCACCCATCTGCACTGCGACCACATGTTCGACGCCGTGTCCTACGTGGTGGTACGCCGGTACGCGCCGGACGGCCCGTACCCGCCCCTGCCGATGTACGCCCCCTCCGGCGCGCCCGACCGGCTTGCTGCCGCGTACGGGCAGGAGGAGGGCTCGGTGGAGGACGTCTACCAGTTCTACGGCCTCCAGCCGGGCACGTTCCCGATCGGCCCGTTCTCCGTCACCGTCGACCGGATGAACCACCCGGTCGAGACGTACGGGGTGCGGCTGGAGCACGGCGGCCGGGTGTTCTGCTACTCCGCGGACACCGCGCCCTGCGAGGCGCTGCTGCGCCTGGCCCACGACGCCGACGTGTTCCTCTGCGAGGCGAGCTACATGGACGGCGTGGAGAACCCGCCGGACCTGCACCTGACCGGCCGGGAGGCCGGCGAGGCGGCCACCAAGGCGGGCGTGGGACGGCTCCTGCTCACCCACCTCGTACCGGCCTGGGGCAGCGAGTCGCAGACCGTGGAGGCGGCGGCCGGGGCGTACGCCGGGCCGCTGGACGTGGTCCGGCCCGGCGCCTGCTACGACGTCTGAGCCCGGCGGCGGCCGGGTCGTGTCGGCGGGCACCGGCGGGCGGTGCGATCACCGCACCGCATAGGGTGCAGGCATGGCGCGACCTGACGGGCGGCGGCCCGACCAACTCCGACCGGTGACCCTGACCCGGAGCTGGAGCACCCACCCGGAGGGCTCGGTGCTCGTCGAGTTCGGTGCGACCCGGGTCCTCTGCACGGCGAGCGTCACCGAGGGCGTGCCCCGCTGGCGCAAGGGCTCCGGGCTGGGCTGGGTGACCGCGGAGTACGCGATGCTGCCCCGGGCCACGAACACCCGATCGGACCGGGAGAGCGTCCGCGGCAAGGTCGGCGGGCGCACGCATGAGATCTCCCGGCTGATCGGCCGCAGCCTGCGCGCCTGCGTCGACCTGAAGGCGCTGGGCGAGAACTCGATCGTGCTGGACTGCGACGTGCTCCAGGCCGACGGCGGCACCCGTACCGCCGCGATCACCGGCGCGTACGTCGCACTGCATGACGCGGTGACCTGGCTGGCCGAGCGCAAGGCGCTGGCCGGCAAGGTGGAGAAGGTGATGCACCGCTCGGTGGCCGCGGTGAGCGTCGGCGTGATCGGCGGCGAGCCGATGCTCGACCTCTGCTACGCCGAGGACGTCACCGCCGAGGTCGACATGAACGTGGTCTGCACCGGCACCGGCGACTTCGTCGAGGTGCAGGGTACGGGCGAGGCGGGCGTCTTCGCCCGCGACCAGCTCGACGCGCTGCTCGACCTGGGCGTGGCGGGCTGTCTGGAACTGGCCGACGCGCAGCGGAAGGCGCTCTCGTGAACAAGGTCCTGCTCGCCACCCGGAACCGGAAGAAGCTGGTCGAACTCCAGCGGATCCTGGACGGCGCGCTCGGCGCGCACCGGATCGCCCTGCTCGGCCTCGACGACGTCGAGGAGTACCCGGAGCTGCCGGAGACCGGCCTCACGTTCGGCGAGAACGCGCTGATCAAGGCGCGGGAGGGCTGCCGGCGTACCGGCCTGCCGACCATCGCGGACGACTCCGGGCTGGCGGTGGATGCGCTCAACGGCATGCCGGGTGTGTTCAGCGCCCGCTGGTCCGGCCGGCACGGCGACGACCACGCCAACCTCCAGCTCGTGCTGGACCAGGTCGCCGACGTGCCGGACGAGCATCGGGGCGCGGCGTTCGTCTGCACCGTCGCGCTGGTGCTGCCCGGCGGCAAGGAGCACCTGGTCGACGGCCGTCAGTCCGGCCGGCTGCTGCGCGCGCCGCGCGGCGACGGCGGCTTCGGCTACGACCCGATCTTCCTGGGCGACGGCCAGGAGCGGACGAACGCGGAGTTGACGCCGGAGGAGAAGGACGCGGTCAGCCACCGCGGCAAGGCGCTGCGGGAGCTGGCCAAGCTGGTCGCGAAGGTGCTTCCGCCCGCCGCCTGACCCGCTCCCGGACGCCGGCCGGGCACCGCTTGGACGCCCGGCCGGAGGGTCGGTATCGGCCGGCTCAGCCGAGCGGGCCGATCTCCCGTTCGATCGCCGCGCGCAGCTCCGGGCCGCGCACCACGTCCCGCGCGGCCTCCATCAGCGGCGCGAGGAACACGTCCGGCCCCGGCTCGCCGATGGTGCCGCCGAGCGCGTCGAGCGCCGCCCGCCCGGCCGGTGACGGCGTCAGCGGCGCGCGGAGCTGGAGTCCGCGTACGGCCGCCAGCAGTTCCACCGCGAGCAGGCTGGTCAGGTTGTCCAGCACGGTGCGGAGCTTCTTGGTGGCCGCCCAGCCCATCGAGACGTGGTCCTCCTGCATGCCGCTGGTCGGCAGCGAGTCGATCGAGGCGGGCGCGGCGAGCCGGCGGTTCTCCGCCACGATCCCGGCGGCGGTGTACTGGGCGATCATCAGCCCGGAGTTCACCCCGGGGTCCGGGGAGAGGAACGCCGGCAGGTCACGGTTGCGGGCCACGTCGAGCAGCCGGTCCACCCGGCGCTCGGCGATCGCGCCCACCTCGGCGGCGGCGATGGCCAGGTAGTCGGCGGCGAAGCCGAGCGGCGCGCCGTGGAAGTTGCCGGTCGACTCGACCCGCCCGTCCGGCAGCACCACGGGGTTGTCCACCACCGACAGCAGCTCCCGGCCGGCCACCACCTCGACGAAGTCGAGCGTGTCCCGGGCCGCGCCGGCCACCTGCGGGGCGCAGCGCATCGAGTACGCGTCCTGCACCGCGTGCGCCAGGTCGTCGCGGTGCGAGTCCATCACCGCCGAGCCCTGCAACAGCCGGTGGATGTTCGCCGCCGACGCGGCCTGGCCGGGGTGCGGGCGGATCGCGTGCAGCTCGGGCAGGAACGGCCGCTCCGACCCGAGCATCGCCTCGATGGCCAGCGCCGCCGTCACGTCCGCCATGGCGAACAGGTGCCGGGCGTCGGAGACGGCGAGCAGCAGCATGCCGAGCATGCCGTCGGTGCCGTTGATCAGCGCCAGCCCTTCCTTGGCGGCGAGCGACACCGGCTTCAGCCCGACCCGGTGCAGCGCGTCGGCGGCCGGGATGCGGTCCCCGGCCGGGCCGAGCACCCAGCCCTCGCCGAGCAGCACCAGCGCGCAGTGCGCCAGCGGCGCCAGGTCGCCGGACGCGCCGAGCGAGCCGTGCTCGGGCACCCACGGGGTGACCTCGTGGTTGAGCAGGTCCACGAGCGCCTCGGCGACCAGCGGGCGGACCCCGGAGCGGCCGAGCGCCAGCGAGCGGACCCGCAGCAGCATCATGGCGCGTACCACCTCGCGCGGCATCGGCGCGCCCACCCCGGCGGCGTGCGAGCGGATCAGCGCGTGCTGAAGCTCGGCCCGGCGCTCCGGGGCGACGAACGTGTTGGCGAGCGCGCCGAAGCCGGTGGAGACGCCGTACACCGGGCGGCCGGCCGCCTCGATTCCGTCCACGATGGACCGGGAGGTGGCCATCGCCTCGGTGGCGGCCGGGTCGAGCACGACCTTGGCGGTGCCGCGGGCCACCGCGAGCACGTCGGCGGCTGTGACGCCGGTGGACAGGATGGTCACTGTGGTCATCGCGGTACTCCGTTGTGCAGGACCTGGCGGATCAGTGGCACGCCCGGCCGGTAGGCCAGGTGCAGGTGGGACGGGGCGTCGAGGATGATCAGGTCGGCCCGCGCCCCCGGGGTCAGTCGCCCCACGTCGGTGCGGCGCAGCGCCGCCGCCCCGCCGGCGGTCGCGGCCCACACCGCCTCCGCCGGGGTCATCCGCATCTCGCGTACGGCGAGCGCGACGCAGAACGGCATCGACGACGTGTACGACGAACCGGGGTTGCAGTCGGTGGCCAGCGCGACCGTGACGCCCGCATCGAGCAGCCGCCGGGCGTCCGGGTACGGCGACCGGGTGGAGAACTCGGCGCCGGGCAGCAGCGTGGCGACAGTCTCCGAACCGGCCAGCGCGTCGACGTCGGCGTCGGTCAGGTGGGTGCAGTGGTCGACGCTGGCCGCTCCCAGCTCCACGCCGAGCCGCACGCCCGGCCCGGGACCGAGCTGGTTGGCGTGCAGCCGTACGCCCAGACCGGCGGCCTGCCCGCAGGCGAGGATGGCCCGCGCGTGGTCGGCGTCGAACGCGCCCCGCTCGCAGAACACGTCGATCCAGCGGGCGTACGGCGCGGCGGCGGCCAGCATCGGCCCGCACACCAGGCCCACGTAGTCGTCGGGACGGTCGGCGTACTCGGCGGGGACGACGTGCGCGCCGAGGAACGTGGTGTCGCCGGTGAACTCGGCGGCGATCCGCAGCGAGCGGGCCTCGTCGGCGACGTTGAGGCCGTACCCGCTCTTGATCTCGACGGTGGTGGTGCCCTGCCGCAGCATCTCCGCGCGCAGCCGGCCCACAGTGGCGCGCAGGTCGTCGTCGGAGGCGGCGCGGGTGGCGCCGACGGTGGTGCGGATGCCGCCGCCGGTGTACCGCTCACCGGCCATCCGGGCGGCGAACTCGGCCGCCCGGTCCCCGGCGAAGACCAGGTGGGCGTGGCTGTCCACGAAGCCGGGCAGCACCGCGGCGCCGCCGGCGTCGATCCGCCGGTCGGCGGCGGGCGCGTGCCGGGCCGGACCGGTCCAGACCACCTCGCCGTCCTCGACGAGCAGGGCGGCGTCGCGGCGGACGCCGAGCGGGTCGCCGTCGCGACCGTCGTTGGTGACCAGCTCGCCGATGTGGTCGACGAGCAGGCTGCCGCGCGTCACGAGTCCTCCTTCGCGGTCACCGCCGCGATCGCGTCGCGCAGCTCGGTGGGCACGTCCACGGTGAGGTGCCGGCCGCCGTCCACCACGGGCCGGCCGTCGACCACGACGCTCGTCACGTCGGCGGCGGTGGCGGCGAAGAACGCGCCGACCGGCGGCACCCCGGCGGTGCGGGCGCTGTCCAGCCGTACCGTGACCAGGTCGGCGCGCTGCCCGACGGCGAGCCGGCCGGCGTCGCCCCAGCCCAGCGCGGCGTGCCCGCCGACGGTGGCGGCGGTGACCAGCTCGACCGGCTTGAAGTGCCCCCGCCGCCGGGTACGCAGCCGCTCGTCCATTTCGACCGCGCGGGCCTCCTCGAACAGGTCCACCACGGCGTGGCTGTCGCTGCCGAGGCTGAGCGGGCTGCCCGCGTCGGCCATCCGGCGTACCGGGCCGATCCCGTCGGCCAGGTCGCGTTCGGTGGTGGGGCAGACGCAGACCCGGGTACGGCTGTCGCCGAGCAGCGCCACGTCGGCGGCGGTCGGGTGGGTGGCGTGCACGGCCGTGGTGTGCGGGCCGAGCACGCCGTGGTCGGCCAGCAGCCGCGTCGGCGTGCACCCGTGCACGGCCCGGCAGGCGTCGTTCTCGGCCGGCTGCTCGGACAGGTGCACGTGCAGCGGCAGCCCGTTGCGGTCGGCCCAGCCGGCCACGGTGGCGAGCTGCTCGGCCGGGACCGCGCGCACCGAGTGGATGGCCGCGCCGAGCCGGACGTGCTCGTCGGCCGGGCGGAACGCGTCCACCCGCTGCGCCCAGCGCAGCGCGTCGCCGTCGCCGAACCGGCGTTGCGGCCCGGCCAGCGGAGTGCCGTCCACGCCCCCGGCCAGGTACGCGGTGTCCAGCAGCGTGAGCCGGATCCCGGCGTGCGCGGCGGCCTCCACGAGCGCGGCGGACATGGCGTTCGGGTCGTCGTACGGGGTGCCGCCGGGACCGTGGTGCAGGTAGTGGAACTCGCCCACGCAGGTGATCCCGGACAGCGCCATCTCCGCGTACACGGCGCGGGCCAGCGCCAGGTAGGAGTCCGGGTCGAGCCGGATCGCGACGGCGTACATCAGGCTGCGCCAGGACCAGAAGTCGCCGCGCCCGTCGTGGGTGCGCCCGCGCAGCGCCCGGTGGAACGCGTGCGAGTGGGCGTTGGCCAGGCCGGGCAGCGTCAGCCCGGGCAGCCGGACCGCGTCGGCGAGCACCTCGACCCCGGCGCTCGGTGGACCGTCCACGGTCAGCGGGGTGACAGCGGTGAGCCGCCCGTCGGTCGCCTCGATCAGCACGTCCCGGGTGGGCTCGGCGCGGTCGGGCAGCCAGGCGTACTCGGCCAGCCAGCGGGTCAGCGGCATGCCAGCTCCTCCAGCACCCGGGCCAGGGCGGCCACCCCGGCGGCGCAGTCGGCGTCGGTGGCCGCCTCGGCGGGGGAGTGCGACACCCCGGTCGGGTTGCGCACGAACAGCATCGCGGTGGGCAGGTGCGCCGCCAGCACACCCGCGTCGTGCCCGGCGCCGGTGGGCAGCACCGGCGCGCCGAGCAGCGCGGCCAGCCGGTCGGCCAGCCCGTGGTCGAACGCGACGAGCGGGGTCGCCGACTCCTGCGTGCAGGTCAGCGCGGTCCCGTCGCGGCCGGCCCGGTCGGCGGCCTTGGTGCGGACCGCCTCGACCAGACCGTACAGCGTCTCCGCCTCGGCCGCCCGCGCGTCCAGCCAGCCGGTGACCCGGGACGGGATCGCGTTCGTGGCGTTCGGCTCGACCGACACCCGGCCCACCGTGGCGTGCGCGTCGCGCAGCCGGGCCTCCTTGTTCGCCGCCAGCACGGTGAACGCGTAGGTGAGCATCGGGTCGCGGCGGTCCGCCATCCGGGTCGTACCCGCGTGGTTGCCCTCGCCGGTGAAGTCGAACCGCCACCGGCCGTGCGGCCAGATCGCCGACGCCACAGCGACCGGCGCGTCCAGGTCGACGAGCGCGCGGCCCTGCTCGACGTGCAGCTCCACGAAGGCCGCGAAGCGGCCGAGCAGCGCCGGGTCGGCGCCCGCCGGCCGCTCGCCCAGCGCCTCGGCGAAGGTCGTCCCGGCCTGGTCGCGCAGCCCGGCCGCGCGGTCGACGTCGATCTCGTCGGTGAGCAGCCTCGACCCCAGGCAGGGTACGCCGAACCGCGCGCCCTCCTCCTCCACGAACGCGGCCACCACCACCGGCCGGTCCGGGGTGACGCCCGCGGCCCGCAGCTCGTCCACGGCGAGGAACGCGCTGACGATGCCGAGCGGACCGTCGTACGCGCCGCCGTGCGGCACCGAGTCGAAGTGGCTGCCGGTCAGCACCGCGTCCCCGGCCGCCGGGTCGCCCCACCAGCCGAACAGGTTGCCGTTGCCGTCCTGCGACACCGGCATGCCCCGCCGGTCGGCCTGCTCCCGGAACCAGGCGCGCAGCGTGCGCTCCGGCTCGGTGAGCGCGTAGCGCAGGTAGCCGCCGCTGCCGGCGTCCCGCCCGACCGGGGCGATCTCGTCCCACAGCACGCGGAACCGCTCCGCCAGGTCGGTCACAGGTCACCCTCGGTCATGGGAACGCGCACGCCGGTGCGCTCGGCGACCTCGCGGGCGTCGTCGTAGCCGGCGTCGACGTGCCGGATCACGCCCATCGCCGGGTCGTTGGTGAGCACCCGCTCGATCTTCTGCCCGGCCAGCGCGGTCCCGTCGGCCACGCAGACCTGGCCGGCGTGGATGGACCGGCCGATGCCCACGCCGCCGCCGTGGTGGATGGACACCCAGGACGCGCCGCTCGCGGTGTTGACCAGCGCGTTCAGCAGCGGCCAGTCGGCGATCGCGTCGGAGCCGTCAGCCATCGCCTCGGTCTCCCGGTAGGGGCTGGCCACGCTGCCGCAGTCCAGGTGGTCCCGCCCGATCACCACGGGCGCGCTCAGCTCGCCGGAGGCCACCATCTCGTTGAACCGCACCCCGGCGCGGTCGCGCTCGCCGTAGCCGAGCCAGCAGATCCGCGCCGGCAGGCCCTGGAACGCGACCCGCTCGCCGGCCATCCGGATCCACCGGGCGAGGGACTCGTTCTCCGGGAACAGGTCGAGGATGGCCCGGTCGGTGGCCGCGATGTCCTTCGGGTCGCCGGAGAGCGCGGCCCAGCGGAACGGGCCCCTGCCCTCGCAGAACAGCGGCCGGATGTACGCGGGCACGAACCCGGGGAAGTCGAACGCCCGCTCGTACCCGCTGAGCTTGGCCTCGCCCCGGATCGAGTTGCCGTAGTCGAAGACCTCCGCGCCGGCGTCCAGGAAGCCGACCATCGCCTCCACGTGCTTCGCCATCGACGCCCGCGCCCGGTCGGTGAACTCGGCCGGCTTGGCCGCCGCGTAGTCCCGCGCGTCGGCCGGCTCCACGCCCTCCGGCAGGTACGACAGCGGGTCGTGCGCGCTGGTCTGGTCGGTCACGATGTCGATGGCCACACCCCGGCGCAGCAGCTCCGGGAAGACGGTGGCCGCGTTGCCGACCACTCCGACGCTGAGCGCCCGCCGGTCCCGCTTCGCGGCCAGCGCCCGCTCCACCGCGTCGTCGAGCGAATCGGCGATCTCGTCCAGGTAGCGGTCGTGCGCCCGCCGCTCCAGCCGGGCCCGGTCCACGTCCACGATCAGGCAGGCGCCGCCGTTCATGGTGACCGCGAGCGGCTGCGCCCCACCCATCCCGCCGCACCCGGCGGTGAGCGTCAACGTGCCGGCGAGCGTGCCCTCGAAGCGCTTGGCCGCGACCGCGGCGAACGTCTCGTACGTGCCCTGGAGGATGCCCTGGGTGCCGATGTAGATCCAGGAACCGGCGGTCATCTGCCCGTACATGGTCAGGCCCAGCGACTCCAGCCGGCGGAACTCCGGCCAGGTGGCCCAGTCGCCGACCAGGTTGGAGTTGGCCAGCAGCACACGCGGCGCCCACTCGTGGGTGCGCATCACCCCGACCGGGCGGCCCGACTGCACGAGCATCGTCTCGTCGTCGCGCAGGTCGGTCAGCGTCCGCACCAGCGCGTGGTACGACGGCCAGTCCCGGGCCGCCCTGCCGGTGCCCCCGTAGACCACCAGGTCCTCGGGGCGCTCGGCCACCTCCGGGTCGAGATTGTTCATCAGCATCCGCAGGGCGGCCTCCTGCGGCCACCCCTTCGCGGTGCGTGCGGTGCCGCGGGCGGCGCGGACGGGCTGGTGCATCTCGTACTCCTCTCAGCCGAGGAACAACTGGCGGCGGGCGGCGGACGACTCGAACGCCTCGAGCCGGTTCTGGGTCTCGGCCGGTGCGGCGTCGCAGATCGCCTGGAGCACCACCATGGCCAACGTCATCGGTGCGGTGTGCAGGTCGAAGACCAGGTCGGCGCCGACGGCGGCGGGCAGCACCACCTCGGCGTGCTCGGTGGCCGGACTCACCGGCGAGTCGGTGATCGCCACGACGGTCAGCCCGGCGTCCCGGGCCTCGCGCAGCGCGTCGAGGGTCTCCCGGGGGTAGCGGGGCAGCACGAACGCGAGCATCGCCGTGGCGCCGGCCGCGACGGCCTGGTCCAGGCGGTCGACCAGCATGCTGCCGCCGTCGTCGAGCACCCGCACGTCCGGGTGCACCTTCGCGGCGAAGTACGCGAAGTACGCGGCCAGCGGCGCGGCGGCGCGCAGCCCGAGCACCGGCAGCGGGCGGCTCGCCGCGAGCAGCTTGCCCACCTCGGCGACCCGGCCGGCGTCGGCGAGCTGCGCGGCGAGCCGGTCGAGATTGTCCCGCTCGGCGTGTACCGCCCGTTGCAGGGCGTTGCCGCCGGCCGGTCCGGCCGACCCGGTGACCGTGAGTTCCCGCAGGCGGCGGCGCAGCGCGGGGTAGCCGTCGTGCCCGAGCGCCATGGCGAACCGGGTCACCGACGGCTGGCTGACGCCCGCCAGCTCGGCCACCTCGGCGGCGGACAGGTACGCCGCCGCGCCCGCGTGCCGCACCAGGCAGTGGGCGATGCGGCGCTGGGTCGGGGTGAGCCGTACGCCGTGGAACAGGTCGAGCAGGCGGTCGGGGGAGGCCGCACCGCTTTCATTCACCCCGCGACTCTATGCATGAAAACTTTCAGAGCGCAAGAGTGGCCCGACCGCAGGGAGATCCGATGAGCGTGCTCTCTGTACTATCCGCACGGCGGGTGAGCAGAGGAGTGGGGCATGCAGCCGGAAGGTCCGTACAGGTTCACCGAGGTGCTGGGCGAGTGCCAGGTCGGCAGGGCCTGGGCCGCGCTCGACGGGCAGGACCGCGCGCTCACCGTGGCGGTCCTGGACGGTGCCGCGGCCGGCGACCAGCGCTGGCGCGAGGCGTTCACCAACGCCGCGAACGTGCTGGCCCAGACGCCCGGTGGCCACCGGTACGTCAACTCCGACTTCGCCGCCGGTCAGCCCTGGGTGGCGTATCCGTCCGAAGAGGACGGCGCGGCCGAGCGGCTGTTCCGCAGCTTGGGCATGGACTACCAGCGCATCGCCACCGCCGAGATCCTCCCGCCGCCCCCGCCGGTGTCCGCGCCGCCGCAACAGGTCTCGTCGCCGCCGCAGTTGCCGTGGAGCCCGCAGCCGTGGGCGATGACGCCGCAGCAGCCGGTCTCCGGCGCGCCCGTCTCGTCCGGCGCGCCCGTGTCACCCGGTGTGCCGGTGTCGCCGGGCATGCCGGTGCCGGCGATCCCGGCCCAGGCCAGCGCCCCGGATCCGCTCGTGCCCACCGGCGGTCCCCGGATCGCACCGGTCGCCCGCCCGCCGAAGAGCCGTACCGGACTGTGGATCGGGGGCCTGGTCATGGCGGCCGTGCTGGCCGGTGGCGCCGGCCTGCTGGCCGGGCGGTCGCTCGCCGACGGCGGCGAACCGTCCACTCCGGCGGCCAGCGCCTCCCCGGCGCTCTACGAGGCCACCCAGCAGTCGCTGAACAAGGCGAAGTTCGACGCCACGCTCATGCCGATCGCCGAGCCGTGGCTCGACGGGGTGGGCGGCTGCGCGATCAACACGGAGAAGAGCGGGCCCGGGCTCGCCGCGGGCGAGAAGCAGCACGTCTTCTGCCGCTACCTGGGCGTGTCGGTGCACTTCGCCGAGTACGAGTCGGCCGAGAAGAAGGAGGCGGCGCGCGCCTTCCGCCAGCAGATGGGCATCATCGGCCGCGCGCTCGCGCCGGGCATGCGGGAGGCCGGGCCGGCCACCGGCGGTGTCAGCGGGGCGCAGGGCAGCTACGTCGAGTACGCCGGCAACGGCCAGGACGGCCGCCCGGTCTGCGGCATCTGGTGGGGTCGCGACGACAACACCAGCGCGATCTACATGGAGACGCCGTGCGGGGCCGGGCTCGGCGGCAACTGGGACGCCCTGCGCGACCTCTGGCAGCGGCACAGCTAACGGACGCGGGCGCCGTTCGGCGGTGACACCAGGCAGACGTCGCTGCCCTTGGCGACGCCCGCCGCCAGGTCGAAGCGGACCACGCGCGCCCCGCTGAACTGCCGCTCGGTGACCGCCACGCCGCTGCCGCCGAGCCGGACGATGACGTCCCGGTTCGCCCCGTCGGCCCAGTCGGTGGCCTGGAACAACCAGACCCGGGACCGTCCGGGCAGGAGCGTCGACACGGTCTGCTTCGGACACCCGCCGGGGCCGGCGGCGACCACGTAGGCGTCTGCCGCCGGGCCGTACCAGGCCTGGGCGTTCCACGAGACGGTGGTGGCCAGCACCAGGTCGCCCGGGCGGCGCTTGTCCTCCAGGTAGCTCAGCGCGCCCCGGTAGTCGACCGCGTTGGCGCCGCCCCCCTGGGCGAAGGCCCGCGCCGGATGCACTGTCGCCACCACGGCGGTGGCCAGCTGCGGAACGGCGAGCGCGAGCACCAGCACCACCCCGACCGCCCACCTGATCCGGGCGGGCAGGCCGGCCCGCAGCGGCGGCGGCGCGACCGCGAGCGCGGCGAGCAGCAGGCACGCGGGCACCGCGTAGAGCGCCAGCCGGCCGTTGAACGGGTAGACCGACACGGCCGCGCCGGCCAGCCCGGCCGCCAGCGGCGTGAGCAGCACCAGCACGGCCACTGTGGAGAGCCGGCGCAGCCCGGCGGCCGTGCCCAGCACCAGCAGCGGTACGACGACCCACGCCGACCAGGCGACGAACGGCACCGTGGCGAGACTCCGGTACGTCGCCACGAGCCATTCCACAGTGGCGGCCAGGTCGGTGAGCGAGTGCGCCGGATAGATCGACTTCGCCCGCCAGTACGCGGCGAGCTGCGGATCGGCCAGTCCCGGCGCCAGGAAAAGCACGTACACCACGAGCGCCACCACGCCCCAGGCCGGCGCCGGAGCGAGGAACCGGCCCACCTCACGCCCCCTGCTCGCCCACTGGCGGTCCGGGCGGCACAGCGCGTACCCGGCCAGCAGCACGCCGAGCGCGCCGGTGACCGGAATGGACAAGGTGCTGACGAACGCCATGACCGCCGCGGCCGACCAGAACACCGCCGACCCGGCCCAGGTCGGGCCGGTCCGGACGAGCAGCAGCGCCAGCCCGATCACGAGCGTGACGCCGAACGCCTCGGCGCTGTACTGCTTCAGCTCGTTGGAGTAGCCGATCAGGAACGGGGCGACGGCGACCAGCAGCAGCGCCGCCAGTGCGGCGAGCGGCGGCAGGAGTGCCCGGCCGAGCCACGCCACGAGCGGCAGCAGCGCCAGCCCGAACAGCAGCGGCACCAGCCGGAGCGCCCGCTCACCGTCGCCGAACTGCTCGAACGCGAACCGTTCCAGCCACAGCCAGCCGGGCGGCGCCGACTGGCTGAACGCCAGCGGCTGTAACAGGTCCAGGTAGCCGCGCTCCCGGATGTTGTGCGCGACGTACAGCTCGTCGCTCCAGAAGCTGCGCGCGTACGCCCACTGCCGGATCCGCAGCACGGCGCCGAAGGCGACCAGCAGGCCCGCGACGGACCAGTACGGGGACCGGCTGAGCCGCTCCCACGCGAGCGCGACGAACGCCGCCGGCGTGCCCGGCCGCGACGGCACCGGCGTCGCCGACGCGGGCGCCATCGAGGGGGAGAAGGCCGGGCGTGTCACGGACACGGCGAGACGGTATCAAAGCGTCATTCACGTCAGCGGCCCCGCGACCGGCTCCGATCACCCGCTGCGGTCCGGGACGGACGGAACAGGGCTGCCGACCAGTCCGGCGGCCCGGCGGTGCCGGCGCGCCGGTCGCGGCAGGCCGACCAGGAACTCCGGGAACATGCCGAAGAACGTGCGGGCGCTGCGCAGCTCCAGCGTGTGCGCGCGGGACCAGCGCACCGAGTTGGTCGCGCGGGCCCAGTGGTGGGTCCACCGCACGTCACCCAGCACCGCCACCGGCATCCCGTGCCGCCAGGCGCGCAGCCCCAGCTCGTGGTCCTCGTAGTAGAGGAAGAACTCCTCGTTCCATCCGCCCAGCCCGGTGACGTCGGCGGTGCGGCCGGCCACCGCCGCGCCCATCACCCAGGCGACGTGGCGCGTCTCGCCGGGCGCGGCCACCAGCCGGTACGAGGCGTGCAGCCGGGACAGCGGCCACACCTTCCGGTTGCCGAGCTTCGCCGTCGCGTACGGGAAGCCGCGTCCGTTGGCCTGCGGTGTGCCGTCGGTGCCCAGCAGTTGCGGCGCGACCAGTCCGCCGTGCGTGTCCAGGTGCCGGGCCAGCGCGTCCAGGCCGTCGGGGTGTACCTCCAGGTCCGGGTTGGCGAACAGCACGTACCGGCCGGTCGCCTGGCGCAACGCGACGTTGTTGGCGCGGGAGAAGCCGACGTTCTCCGGCAGCCGGATCACCCGCGCGCCCAGCTCCTCGGCGACCGCCGCCGAGTCGTCGGCCGAGGCGTTGTCGACCACCAGCCACTCGTACGGCTTCGGGCCGCGCCAGCAGCGGCGCAGCGTGTCCGCCGAGTGGTAGGTGACCGTCACCACGGTCCACGGCTGTGCCGTCATCACGCCCTCCGAGCGGTCAGGTAGCCGAGCAGGGACGCGAACCCGAACCGCGACCCGGTCCAGCGGCGGCGGGCCGCCGGGCCTTCGGCCAGCCCGCGTCCGATGCCGCGCAGGAACGGGCCCAGCAGGCCCTGCCGGGCGCGCCGGGCGGCGAGCGCGAGGTGCGCCAGCGCCAGCACCGGCACCGCGACGAGCAGCAGCGGCCAGGTGAACGTGCGGGACGCGACCAGCAGCCGGTTGCGGGCCAGCAGGAACGCACGGAAGCCCTGCAACCGGGTGTCGCCGTCCACGCTGTGCCCGCCCGCGTGCGGCAGCACCACGTCCAGCCCGCGCGTGCGCAGCCCGGAGGCGTAGAGCCGGAACGCCAGGTCGGCGTCCTCGCCCCAGGCGAACAGGTGCTCGTCGAATCCGCCGAACCGCCGGTACAGCGCGGCCGGGAAGACCGCCGCGCCGCCGGACGGGCCGAGCGGGGCACGGCCCGCCGTGGCCCGCCTGTCGATGAACAGCGACACCGGGTTCAGGTCGATGCCCACGTACTCGCCGCCGTGCATGGCCAGACCGACCGCGATCGGGGCGTCCGGGTCGGCGGCGACGGCGGCGCAGATCCGGTCCAGCGCGCCGTCGGGCAGCCACACGTCCGGGTTGAGCAGCAGCAGGTGACTCGTGGTGACCGTCGCCGCCGCCCGGTTGCAGCCGGCCGCGAAGCCCGGGTTCGTGGCGTCGGGCAGGTACGCGTACCGGTCGGCGGGCAGGTGCCCGGCGATCACCTCGGCGCACCCGTCGGACGGCCAGTTGTCCGCGAAGACGAACCGGACCGGCAGGTCACCGGCGCTGCGTACCCAGGTCGGCAGCGTCTCGGCGAGCATGCCGGCGGACCGGTAGAGGACGGTGACCACGGTGAGGCCGTCGAACGTCATGCCGCGCTCCTGCCCAGCCGGTGCAGCACCCAGAGGCCGGGCACCAGGCTCAGCCAGGTCGGATAGATCAGCGGATACAGCTCGTAGACGCCGAACAGCGCGAAGTAGACGACGAACGCCCGCGCCAGCTGCCCGGCCGGCGCGCGGGAGAACTCGAACCACCGTTCGGTCGCGCCCACCGCCAGCCCCAGCGCGGCCAGGAAGAACACCGCGCCCAGCGGGCCGTAGTCGAGCAGCGGGATGGCCACGAACGTGGCCGTGTTCATCAGGTACGGCTGGCTGAGCTGGGACGTCAGCCCGTACAGGTCCGCCTTGCCGACGATCGGCTCGACGCGGGAGCCGAGGAACGTCAGCGAGTACGTGCCGTACCGGGGTTCCAGGTGCTCCCGCTGCGACCACACCCGCCCGAACGTCTCGGTGGACGAACTCAGCGACAGGTCCAGCGATCCGGCGCTGCTGGTCAGCGCGTTGCTGCCGTAGCGGGCCCGGAACTCGGTCTCGAACGCGCCGGTGCCGGCCATGGTGCGCTGCCCGCCGAGGAACACCGCCGCGCCGAGCGCCACCGCGCCGATCAGCAGCACCACCGGCGTACGCGCGGCCAGGAACGACGCGGCCCGTCCCCGGGTACGCCGGACCGACAGCGCCGCGATCAGCGCGGGCGCGATACCCACCAGCACCGAGTTCTTGCTCGCGCCGAGCGCCGCCCCGACGGTGAAGACGGCGGTCAGCGCGTAGTAGACCGGCAGCGCCCGGCCGCGCGCGGACAACGCGCGCAGCAGCGACACCGCCATGCCGAGCGTCCACGCCTCGGACAGCAGCCCGATGACCAGGTTCGACTGCTCGCGCAGCACCTGCCGGGCGGCGTCCGGGTTGTCGGCGAGCAGCGGCGGCACCGTCCCCCGGAACCGGATGGCCGCGGTCACCACCGCGACACCGAGCAGCACGGACAGGTACGTCAGCAGGCGCCGCTCGGAGGGCCAGGACAGCGCCGGGCGGGACCGGTCGCCGTCCTCGTCCCGCCTGTCGATCAGCCGCCGGCCCACCGCCCAGGCCAGCAGGAAGACCGTCACGTAACCGGCGAGCACCGGCAGCACGCCGCGACCGGCCCAGGAGTCGTACGGGCCGGGCAGCACCCGCACGGCGAGCAGCGCGGCGGTCCAGACGGCGGCGCAGGCGGCGAGCGCCCACATCCGCAGGCGCGCGGCGAGCAGCGTGCCGACCGCCAGCGCGAGCGCGACGGCGATCCCGGCGTCCACAGTCGCCAGCAGCACTGCCGCGCCCAGCGCGAACGGGATCCCGACCGACCAGAGGCGTCGCTCAGCGGGTGGCACGGGCGACCGTCCGGTACAGGTCGTGCCAGTCGTCCACGCATCCGTCGAACGAGTGCCGGTCCGCGTACTGCCGGGCCAGCTCGCGCCGCCGCTCGTCCCACGCGGCCGGGTCGGTGGCCGTCCGCACGGCGGCGGCCAGCGCCTGCGGCGTCAGCTCCGCCCGGTACGCGAGCACGCCGTCACCGGCGGCTGTCACCTCGGTCAGCCCGCCCGCGCCGGAGTGCACCACCGGCACACCCAGCGACATCGCCTCCAGCGCGCTGCGCCCGAACGCCTCCACCCGGGACGGCACCAGCAGGCAGTGCAGCCGTTGCAGGAACGGCGCGGCGTCGACGCGGCCGACCAGGTGCAGGTTCGGCCGCTCCTCGACCTCCACGGTGCCCGCGCCGGCGACCAGGAACTCCACGTCCGGCAGCGCCGCGGCGACGTCCGCCAGCAGGTCGGCGCCCTTCTCCCGTTCCAGCCGGCCGAGGAAGCCGACCCGGACCGGGCCGTCCGGCGCGAGGCCGCCGGTGTCGGTCACCTGCGGCCAGATGGCGGGCAGCGGATTCGGGATCACCCGCACGTCGCGGATCCGCCCGCGTACCCGGAGCTCGTGGGCCTCGAAGCCGGAGACCGCGACAGTCGCGTGCGGCCGCAGCCGCCGGAACATCAGGTCGGTGCTGATGTTGGCCTGCACCGCGGCCTTCGCGCGCAGCGTCTCCGCCGTGTCGCGGTACTGCCAGAGGCTGTTGTGCAGCGTCACCACGAGCGGCGTGCGGCGGCCCCGCACGCCCAGGCCGGCGCGGGCGTGCATCGCGGCGGAGAGCAGGTGCGCGCTCACCACGTCCGGCCGCAGTTCCTCGACGAGCGCGCGGATGCCGCGCGCGTACCCGAGGTCCACCCGCTTGGCCGCGCCCAGCGGACGCCACGGCACGCCCGCCTCCCGCAACCCCGCCGCCACCTCGTCGTCCGGGGTCGCGGCGACCACGTCGACGCCGCGGGACGCGAGCGCCGGCAGCATCTCGATCAGGAAGCGCTCGGCGCCGCCGAGCTGCCGCCGCCCCGACCCGCCGGTGGTGCAGACGAACAGCACCCTCATCGGACGCCCATGCCTTCCAGGGCGCCGCGGGCGATCGCCCGCCGCGCCGCCCCGCCGCCCACCGCCGCCCGGGCGAGCACCCCCAGCGTGTACGCGGAGCAGGCCACGGTGCCCCGCCACCCGGCCAGTTCACGGCTGGCCCGGATGAACTCCCGGGTCTGCCGGCGGGAGATCTCCTCGGCCGCCCACCGGCGCTTCGCGCTCGCGTCGTCCTCGTGCGTGACCACCGCGTCCGGCAGGTACGCCAGGCGCAGCCCCAGCCGGCGCACCGCCCAGCACAGCCGCAGATCCTCGGAGTAGAAGAACGACGACTCGTCGACCCCGCCGATCCGGTCCAGCGTCTCCCGCCGGATCGCCACGAACGGCCCGGAGAGCCAGTCGCCCCGCTCCGGCGGGGCCACGATCCGCAGCCGCGGGAACACCAGGCTGAGCCCGGTGGCGTGCGCGACGCCGGTGCCCACCGTGAGGAACCGGCCGGCGGCGGTCTGGTCCCGGCCGGTCGCGTCCAGGACCTTCGGGAACGCCGCACCTACAGCCGGGTCGTCCAGCTCGGCCACCAGCCGCTCGATCGCGCCCGGCCGCACCAGGATGTCGTTGTTGGACAGCACCACCCGGGACCGGGTGCTGTGCCGGACACCGAGGTTCATGCCCTTGGCGTAGCCGAGGTTCGTCTCCGAGCGCACGTACCGGGCGCCGGTCTCGGCGCACATGGCCCGCAGCCGGTCGCTGATCTCGGCGGCGCTGCCGTTGTCCACCACGACGGCTTCCACGCCGTCGGGCAGCGAGCGGACGCAGCCGTCGGTGCGCTCGAAGTCTTCCCAGGTCAACACGACGATTGAGACGTCCACCGCTAGGCCATCCGATTGACGAGGAGGTGCGTGGACCGCTGGAGTCGCTGCCGGGTGCGCAACGCGTAGACGCCGTAGGCGACAGACGACGCGACCGCGGCGCCGAGCGCGCCGGCCCACGGGATGAGCAGAACGTACAGCACCACCGACACCGACATGGTGACGAGGGCCACGGCGGTGGTGGCCTGCTCGCCCGCGCGCTTGAGCAGCGCCGCGCTCCACGTCTTGCCGGCCGACAACGCCAGCGTCCCGGGCAGCAGGAGCAGCCCGAAGAGCCAGGCGTCGCGGTAGTCGGGCGCCAGCACGCCGAGCACCGCCAGGCCGATCACGGCGAGCGCGGCGATCGGCAGCGCCGACCTGACGACCTCGCGGCCGTGGTCGCCGATGGCGTCCGGATCACGCTCGGCCAGGATCCGCTGCGCCCGTACCACCGCGCCGGACTGCGCGAACTCCAGCGCCGCCACCGCCAGCGCGAACACGCCGAGCGCGCCCGCGCCGGCGAAGCGGGCCACCAGGACCTGGCTCAGCCGGTACGTGAGCATCTGCGCGCACACCCCGACGTGCAGCCGGCCCACCGCGAGCAGGTCGGCGCGGTACTCGGTGCGCCCGGCCGTCGCCGCCGGCACCGGCCCGAACCGCCGCGCCCAGCCCAGCACCGCCACCCCGAGCACAGTGGCGGTGGCGACCTGGACGCCCAGCCACAGCACGCTCCACAGGCCGCCGTCGAGCCGGTGGCCCAGCCAGAGCAGCCCGTACCCGGCGACCAGCACCGCGCCGCCGAGCGCCCGCATGGTGTAGACGAACCAGAACCGCTTGAGGCGCAGGCCGAGCGACGCAGCCGTGTTGAACACGGTGAGCGCGCAGCCCGCGCCGATGCCCACCGGGTGGCTGCCCAGCCCGGCCAGCGTGGTCAGCAGCGCCGCGGCCAGCGCGGTGAGGCCGAGCGAGACGGTGAGGATGCCGGCGATCCACACGCGACCGCGCGACATGATCCAGCCGGCCGGACGGGACAGCAGGAACGTGTCCACGGACAGGCCGCCGAGCGCCGCGCCCACTGTGGCGCTCACCATGTTCGCCGCGAGTTCACCGCGTTCGGCAGCGGGCAGCGTCACCGACACCAGCGCGGCGAGCCCGGTCAGGCCCAGGGCGACCAGATAGAGACGCTCGGGGGAGACGATCCGCCGGACCCGGCCTAACACCCGGCGCCCAGGCGCCGGCGCCGGCCGCGAGCCGGCCACGCGGAATCCACTCGTCTTCCCCCAAGATGCGCGGATGTGTGCGGGCCTGTTCTACCCGACATGAGCGCCGTTGCGCAATGGATCCGGCGGGCGGGTACGCCCGTGGCGTCCCGCCGCCGGTAGGGTGACGCGTCGTGGACCTCGCCCACTTCCGTGACACGATCGGCAGGCGGTGGCCGATCGTGCTGGCGCTGACGCTGCTGTGCGGCGCGTTCACCGGGGTCCTCGCCGAACGCCGGCCGCCGGTATACCGGGCCGAGACCCAGATGGTCGTCACGTTCGCCGCCGAGAAGTCGGCCGCCCCGCAGCCCCGCCCGCCGGCCGACGAGGCGGGCCGGTTGATGCAGCGGCGGGTCAAGACGTACGCCACCATGATGAACACGCCCCGGCTGACCCGCCCGGTGATCGACTCGCTCGGACTGCCGTACACCACCGACGACCTGGCCGGCCGTGTCGTCGCCTCGTCCACTGTCGACTCCCTGGCGATCGACGTGGCGGTCACCGACCGGTCCGCCGGCACCGCCGCGGCGATCGCCGCAGCGCTCGCCGCCGAACTGCAACGGATCGCCGAACGCGACCTGCCGCCCGCCGGGCTCGGGCTCAAGGCGCAGGTCGAGGTGGTACGGGCCGCCGCGCCGCCGCCGCGTCCCGAGCCGGTGCGGTGGCAGTGGTACGCGGCCGGCGGCGCGCTCGGCGGCCTCGCCGTCGGGGTAGGGATCGCCCTGGTGCTCGGCTACCGCCGGGCGGGCACGCCGGTGGGCGAGGACGTCCGGACGCTCTGGGCGACAGTGGCCCGCCGCCGCCCGCCGGCTCCGGCGGCTTCGGACGTGGTGGCCTCGGACACGGCGGCTTCGGAGGCGGTGGCTCCGGACACGGTGGCTCCGGACACGGCGACCTCGGACACGGCGGCTTCGGGCGCGGCGGCTTCGGGCGCGGTGGCCGATGACTCGGCCGGGGTGCCGGGTCAGAGTGACGGCCGCGTGGCCGACGCTTCCGTGAAGGAGCGGCAGGCGTCGTAGCCGGGCAGCAGCCCCGCGTCGCGCGCCTGCGCCAGGCGCGGTGCCGCCGCGTCCCGCTCGGACAGCAGCAGCGGCGTCGCCGCCGGCCAGTCGATCCCGAGATCCGGGTCCAGCGGATGCACTGTGTGCTCGGCCGCCGGGTTGTACGTGGCGGAACAGAGGTAACTGAGCGTCGCGTCGTCGGTGAGCGCGCAGAACCCGTGCCCCAGCCCTTCGGCCAGGTAGACGGCCCGCCGGTCGGTGTCGTCGAGGCGTACCGCCTCCCACCGGCCGTACGTCGGCGAGCCGACCCGCACGTCCACCACCACGTCCAGCACCGCCCCGCGTACGCAGGTGACGTACTTGGCCTGGCCGGGCGGTACGTCGGCGAAGTGGATGCCGCGCACCACGTCCCGCGCCGACACGGAGAGGTTGGCCTGCGCGAGCCGCAGCGGATGGCCGACCGCCTCGGCGAGCCGGTCGAAGCGGTACCACTCCAGGAACAGGCCCCGCGGGTCGCCGTGCTGGCGCGGGGTCACCTCCCAGGCGCCCTCGATGCTCAGCGGACGGATCTTCACGACGCGCTCCCCGAAGCGGACCGCTCGGCCAGCAGACCCAGCAGGTATTCACCGTAACCGCTGCGCGTCAGCGGGTGGGCCAGCATCCGCAGCCGCTCGTCGTCGATCAGCCCGGACCGCCAGGCGACCTCCTCGACGCAGCCGATCTTCATGCCCTGGCGTTCCTCGATCACCCGGACGAACTCGGCGGCCTGCATCATCGACGTGAACGTGCCCGTGTCCAGCCACGCGGTGCCCCGGTCGAGCACCGTCACTGTCAGCTCGCCCCACACCCGGTACGTCTCGTTGATCGCGGTGATCTCCAGCTCGCCCCGGGCGCTCGGGGTCAGCTTGCGGGCGATGTCGACCACCCGGTTGTCGTAGAAGTAGAGGCCCGGCACCGCGTACCGGGACCGGGGGTGCTCCGGCTTCTCCTCGATCGACAGCACCCGGCCGGCGTCGTCGAACTCCACCACGCCGTAGTCCTGCGGGTTCGCCACCGGGTACGCGAAGACCCGCCCACCGGCCGGTTCGCCGTGCTGGGCGAGCTGCCGGCCGAGCCCGACGCCGTGGAAGATGTTGTCGCCGAGGACCAGCGCCACCGACTCGTCGCCGATGAAGTCGGCGCCGAGCAGGAACGCCTGCGCGATGCCCTCCGGCCGGGGCTGCTCGGCGTACGCCAGGCTCAGCCCCCACTGGCTGCCGTCGCCGAGCAGCCGCTCGAACTGGGCCCGGTCGTCCGGCGTGGTCACCACCAGGATCTCCCGTACCCCGGCCATCACCAGAGTGGAGAGCGGGTAGTAGACCATCGGCTTGTCGAACACCGGCATCAGTTGCTTGGAGACGGCCCGGGTGATCGGCCAGAGCCGGGATCCGGTGCCGCCGGCGAGAAGGATTCCACGCACCCGCGGAGACTACCCGCGGGGCCACCGCCCCCGTGGCCCGTCGACGTTCCGCCCGGCCTGCCCGTACGGCGTAGACTCCACGACCCGTGAGGATCCTCGTCACCGGCGGCGCCGGCTTCATCGGGTCGGAGTACGTGCGGATGCTGCTGGGCGTCCCCGGTGGCGACGCGGCCGGGGTGCCGGTGGAGGGCCCCGACGCGCTCACGGTGCTGGACAAGCTGACCTACTCCGGCAACCTGGCGAACCTGGCCCCGGTACGCGACGACCCCCGGCTGCGCTTCGTCCGCGGCGACATCTGCGATCCGGCACTGGTCGACGAGGTGGTGCCCGGGCACGACGTGATCGTCCACTTCGCGGCCGAGTCGCACGTGGACCGCTCGATCACCGGCGCCGCTCCGTTCGTCACCACGAACGTGCTCGGCACCCAGACACTGCTGGACGCCGCGCTGCGGCACGGCGTGCGCCGGTTCGTGCACGTCTCCACCGACGAGGTGTACGGCTCGATCGACTCCGGCTCGTGGACGGAGAGCTGGCCGCTGGCGCCGAACTCGCCGTACTCCGCCTCGAAGGCGGGGTCGGACCTGCTGGCGCTGTCCTACCACCGCACTCACGGCCTGGACGTCGTGGTGACGCGCTGCTCCAACAACTACGGGCCGTACCAGTTCCCGGAGAAGGTCGTCCCGCTGTTTGTGACCAACCTGCTCGACGGCGGCACCGTGCCGCTCTACGGCGACGGCGGCAACGTCCGCGACTGGCTGCACGTGCACGACCACTGCCGGGGTGTGGCGATGGTGCAGGAGAAGGGGCGGGCCGGCGAGGTCTACCACATCGGCGGCGGCACCGAGCTGACCAACCGGCAGCTCACCGAGCGGCTCCTGGCGGCGTGCGGGTCCGGCTGGGACCGGGTCGTGCCGGTCACCGACCGCAAGGGCCACGACCGCCGCTACTCGCTGGACATCAGCAAGATCAGCAACGAGCTGGGGTACGCCCCGAGCATCGACCTCGACCGGGGCCTGGCCGAGACGGTCCGCTGGTACCGGGACAACCGGGCCTGGTGGGAGCCGCTGAAGACGGCCGGCCACTGATGACCCGGGTGCTCGTCACCGGCGCGGGCGGGATGCTCGGGCGGGACCTGCTCGCCGTGCTGCGGACCCGGCCGGACCTGTCGGTCACCGCCGCCGCCCGCGCCGACCTCGACGTCACCGACGCCAACGCGGTCCGGGACGCGGTCGGCGGGCACGACGTCGTGCTCAACGCCGCCGCGTGGACCGATGTGGACGGAGCCGAGACGCGCGAGCGGGACGCCACAGCCGTCAACGGCGACGCGGTGACCACCCTGGCCCACGCCTGTGCCGGTTCCGGCGCGCGTCTCGTGCACGTCTCCACCGACTACGTGTTCGCGGGCGACGCCACCGAGCCGTACCCGGAGGACGCCCCGACCGGCCCGGTCAACGCGTACGGGCGCGGCAAGCTCGCCGGCGAACTGGCGGTGGCGCGGCTGCTGCCCGAGACCGGATACGTGGTGCGTACCGCCTGGCTCTACGCCACCCACGGGCGCAACTTCGTCACCACCGTGCTGCGGCTGGCAGCCGAGCGCGACCGGCTCGACGTGGTGGACGACCAGCACGGGCAACCCACCTGGTCGTACCGGCTCGCGGAGCGTCTCGTGGCGCTCGCCGACGCGGCGCTCGCCGGCGACGCGGCGCCCGGGACGTACCACGGCACCGCCGCCGGCGAGACGACCTGGTACGGCCTGGCCCGCGCCGTCCTCGCCCTGCGCGGTCTCGACCCGGACCGGGTCCGGCCGACCACGAGCGACCGCTTCCCGCGCCCGGCGCCGCGCCCCCGCTACAGCGTGCTGGCGCACGACCGGTGGGCGGCGGCGAAGCTGCCGCCGCCGGGGGACTGGTACGCGGACCTGGCCGAGGCGCTCAGCGCCCCCCGCCCCGGAACACCTCGGTGACGGTACGCAGCACGATCTTGATGTCGAGCCAGAGCGACCAGTTCTCGACGTAGTAGTTGTCGAACCGGGCCCGGTCCGAGATCGGCGTGTCCCCGCGCAGGCCGCTGACCTGCGCCAGCCCGGTGAGCCCGACCGGCACGCGGTGACGCATCGCGTATCTGGGGTATTCGATGGAGAACTTCTCCACGAAGTACGGCCGCTCCGGCCGGGGCCCCACCACGCTCATCTCGCCGCGCAGGATGTTCCACAGCTGCGGCAGCTCGTCCAGCGAGGTGCGCCGCATGAACCGCCCGATCGGACCGACCCGCTCGTCGTGCGCGATGGACCAGGTGGTCTGCGACTCGTGCTCGTCGGCCGGGCGCATGGACCGGAACTTGATCACGTGGAACGGCTTGCCGTACCGGCCGATTCGCTCCTGGCGGAAGAACACGCCCCGGCCGCCGTCGAGCAACGTGGCGACGGCGCAGAGCAGCAGCAGCGGGCTCAGCAGCACCAGGGCGGTCACCGCGAACACCACGTCGGAGGCGCGCTTGAGCCGCCACCTGGGCCCGGTCAGCGTGGTGTCGCCGATCTTGATGATCGGGATGGCACCGATGTGGTCGGGGTAGCCGCCCTGCGACCGCGACCCCCACAGGCGCGGCACCGCCCACAGGTCACAGCGGGAACTGACCGGACGCAGCAGCGCCTCCATCAGGTAGGCCTCGGAGCAGTCCGGGTCGGCGATGACCAGGACCTCGCACTCCAGCATGTCGGCGAGCTTCTCCAGGTCGTCGATCGTGCCGATGAGCGGCAACGCGCCGATCCGCGGCCGTGACGGGGCGTCGACAGCGCCGACGAACCGCAGCCCGTACTGCGGGTATCGGCGCAGCAGCCGGGCCAGCTCACCGCCGATCGGGCCGCCGCCGATCACTATCGCGTTGTGCTCCACCCACCGCCGCTTGCGGGCCAGCAGGATGAGCCGGCTGTTCAGCGCCCGCCCGACGATCACCAGGCCGGCGGAGAGCGCGACGCCGCGCATGAACCCGCTCACGTGCGGCACCGAGTCGTGCCGGAGCGCCGCGATGATGGCACCTACCGCGCCGGAGGCCAGCAGCCGGCCGCCGAGGCTCGGCAACTCGTCCAGGATGCTGATGTGCCGGCGCGGCCGGTAGAGCCCGCCCGCGGCGAACAGGCCCACCGTGAGCGCGGCGTTGAACAACGTGCCGCGCCAGTAGTCCTGCGTCAGCAGCAGCGGCGCGAGCAGCGCCGCGACGTCGATGGGCGCGGTCACCATCCAGGCCCGCAACCGGCGGGTACGCGTCGACGCCCGCGAACCCGCGTACGGCAGCACTGTCGTCGTGTCCAGGCCGCCGTCCATCGGCGCGTTCATGGCCACACCGGACGGTGGCGCGGACGGATGCTCGAACGCCGGCAGGCGTGGCATGGTCGATCCTTCCCCGTGGCGCCCCCGGCCCGGATGCAGAGACCGACGGCGATCGCAGGATACGAGTGGCCCCGCCCCGCCGCCAGCACCGGCATGACAGATCGACGTCCTACTTTCCGCTGATGGCGAGGATCTCGGGGACCGAGTCGCGGCGCACCGCGTCGAACAGCGTCTTGGAACGCGCCGGATCGGGGAACACGACGCTCTCACTGCCGACCCGGCCGGTGCCCTTCACCGGGCAGGTGAAGAACGTCAGGTTGCCACCGCGGAGGCCACGCATCTCCATCGCGAGATCCACCAGCGACAGTGACTTGTCGACGGCCACCGAGTCCGACGTGGCGCGGACGAACGAGTTCAGCTTGGCCGGGTTGGTCAGCACGCCGCCCGAGGCCGCCTTGTCCAGAATGGCCTTGATCACCTGCTGCTGGTGCCGGATCCGCGCGAAGTCGCCGTCGGGGAAGGCGTGCCGTTCCCGCGCGTAGTCCAGCGCGGCGGCCCCGTCCATGGTCTGCCGGCCCTTCTCGAAGGTCCGCGTGCCGATCAGCGAGTACTTCGTGGTGAAGCCCTTCTCCACGTCGATCTCGACCCCGCCGAGCGCGTCGATGATCTCCTTGAAGCCGGCGAAGTCGACCATCGCCACGTTGTCCACCCGTACGCCGCTGAACTTCTCCACCGTCTGCACCATCAGCGGCACGCCGCCCCAGGCGTACGCGGCATTGATCTTCGCGTCGCGGCCGCCGCGGCCCTCCTTCGACTTGGGGACGGCCGTCCAGGTGTCCCGGGGGATCGAGATGAGCTGTGCGCTCGACCGGTCCTTCGGCAGGTGGGCCAGGATGATCGTGTCGCTGCGCGAGCCGCCGGTGCTCTCCGGATCGCGGGAGTCGCTGCCCAGGATCATGATGTTCATGGCGCCCTTGGCCTCGACCTGCGGCCGCGACTCCTCCGGTACGCCCTCGAAGGCGTCGACCCGCTCGATGGACTTGTCGACCGAGCGGTAGTAGAGGCCACCGGCCAGCGCGCCGCCGCCGGTGAGCAGCACCACCGCCAGCAGCACGATCAGGGCGATCCGCCGGCCCCGGCGGCGCCGGGGCGCCTTCTCCTCCACGGACCCGCCCGGCTCCACATGAGAGCCCTGCGTACGCGGGTCGGAATCGGTGAGCTGGTGGCGATCTGACATGCCGCGATGCTACTGATTCGCGTCGCACCGTGTGGACCCGCGCCCGGACGGTGACGCCCCCGGCGGCGGCGCGGCGACGGAGCGGGGTGGCCGCTCCGGGCCTTGCCGCCGGGCCCCGCCGGATCGATGATGGTGCGGAAGGCCAGGTCGACCGAGGAGTCGAGATGCAGGTCATCCACCAACCGCGGGTGGCGTGGGACGCCGCCCGGGTCATCGGCGGCGCGATCCACGACGAGCACCTGTTCGGCTGGCTGCGCGGCGAACTCGGCGCCCTCATGGGCCCCGCCACGGCAGCGGCCCTCGACGAGACCCGTGAGCGGGTCCGCTGGGCCGGCGACGCCCGGCTGCTCGCCGAGACCGGCGTGTGGCGCGTCCGCCTGGAGGACTCGCTGCGGCAGCACCCCGACCTCGCCGTCGGGCTGGCCGGTGTCGTCTCCACCGCCCGCGGGCAGCGCCCGGTTTAGCTTTCGCTTAGCTCGCTTGTCCGGCGGCACACCGGTCCGGCAGCATCGACCGGCGTGACCGACGGCACCGCACCCCACCCGCCGGCCGCCGGCGACGCGCCCGGAGCCGCCACCCCGGACGGTCGACGCCGCGCCGCCACACGCCGTCGCCGCCTGGCCGCCGCCGGTCTGGTGTCCGTCGCCGCCGCGGTCGCGGTGACCCTCGCGGTACGCGGCGGCGCCGCCCCCGCCTGCGCCGCCCCGCCGCGCGCTGCCGTGGCCGCCCTCGCCCCCGCGGCCGCCGCCCTCCCGCCCGGCGCCGCACTGCCGGTGGCTGCCGCCCCGCCCGTCGGCGGCGCGACGCGCAGCGGCAAGGCGACCTTCTACGACTCCGAGGGTGCCGGCGGCAACTGCTCCCGGCCGGCCGCGCCCGCCGACCGGATGTACGTCGCTCTCGGCCCGGACGAGTACGCCTCCGGCGCCTCCTGCGGCGGCTTCCTCGACGTCACCGGCCCGCGCGGCACCGTCCGGGTCCTGGTGATGGACCAGTGCCCGGAGTGCGCGCCGGGTCACCTCGACCTCTCCGCCGAGGCGTTCGCCCGCATCGCCGATCCGGTGCAGGGGGTGGTGAAGGTCAGCTACCGCGCGGTGGTGAACCCGAGGCTGCCCGGACCGCTCACCTTCCGGATGAAGGAGGGCTCGTCGCAGTGGTGGTTCGCCGTCCTGGTCGGTGACCACGGCAACCCGCTGCGCTCGGTCGAGGTGCGGCAGAACGGCTCGTGGCGCGCGGCGCAGCGGCAGGACTACAACTACTGGCTGATCGAGTCAGGGGCCGGTCCCGGCCCGTACGAGATCCGGGTCACCGACGTGTACGACCATCGCGCGACCGCCACCGGCATCCGGATGCTCCCCGGCCAGGTGCAGCGCAGCAAGACCCGCATGTACGACGCCAACCCCGCCACCCCCAGGCCCACCCCGAAGAAGCCGAGCCCCACGCCCCCGAGCCCCACCCCCAGCC